>CAZBUT010000100.1:0-6089 GCA_964495165.1 uncultured Muribaculaceae bacterium
CATGATACTATAAATTTTGATAGTTAGTAATTCGTTTAGTTAAATGATTTGTTAAAAATAGGAGTATATTTTGATATATGCAAATAATTTTGAGTAAAATTACATGTGTTTTTAAACATAAAAAAGCGTTGACCATTACATGTTTCAGAAAGTCAACGCTTTAGATGTTAAAATAAAATTCTGCTTAAATTATTTCAATTGCAGTTGATTTTATCCAAGCCCTATGGGCATTATCGACTTTTACGTCATACCATTTTAGCCCTCCCGGTTCGGTTATAGAATCAAGAATTTCGACTTTAGTACCTTCATGGAGCAACATTGCTTCTTCAGAACGGTCTTTGGGTGTTCTTGGAGATGTACTGAGAATCGTTGACGGGTCAATAATCACGGCCTTGTTACGTTTGGTTACATTGTTTGCGGCAATAGAAGAGAATATTATTGCCACAATCATAATAATCAATAGCACAAAACCTCCAAAGAAACCGGCTTTCTTCAATGACACAACCGAAGAGAACACATACAATGCAATTGCACCTAAGAATAAAACAAATGCTATCACGGCAAATATTGCCCAAAGATTTGAATGATAATATCCAATAATAGTGTTAAATGTATTTGAGATAAAAGTTCCGTTATCTCCTTTTTTGTCGGTTATTTTTGTGTTGACAAATTCAAGATTGGTCAATGCATCATCATTGCGTGGATCAAGAATGATTGCTCTCTCATATGCAACAATAGCGTTCCCAAGTTGTCCAAGTCGATAGTAGGAGTTGCCAAGATTATAATAGAGCGTCGACGAAGACCCATTTTCTATAATAGCTTGATTGTACAATTCTACTGCAGTTGCAAAATCATCATTGGTGTACGCCGAATCGGCCTGCTCAATCAGATTATTTGCTGAAACATGTATCGACAAGATAGACAATATAATTATTAAATATATCTTTTTCATGACGATTATCTTTTAATGGTTTTGATATTTTCCATGTTGTTCATCGCTTTAGATGCTTTATTAAAGAGTTGTTCTACCTGTTCATCTGATTTTACTGGAGTATAACGTGCCATTTCGCAATCATCGAGCACCTCTATAATACTTTCGATCAATTCTGTAGACGCTCCATAATTTGACAATTCTAAAGAGATATTGTCTCTATTGAGTTGTGACGCTGAGATAGATAATTTATCACTTAGGTATCCCCACAATGCACGCAAAATTTCTTCATAAAATTTGTCATTGGCATGTGTATCCATAAACGTTTTTGCCAATTTCAATCGTTTACGCGCCACTTTGCTCGCTTTTGCAAGTTTCATGCCTTTAACGTCGGACATTGCATTAACGCGTTTAATATTGAAATATATGACTGACACAAGAGCTAATAATCCAAATACATATATGAGCCAATAAAGCAATGAATGTATATATAAATCATGCTCATGTTGCGGATTTTTATCTCCCAACTTTATATGTAGGATATCGGTATTTTTAGCAGCTATGCTTTGTTGGGTTGTTGATGTCGTCGTTTGTGTAGACACACCTTTTGCAACTTTTATGTCGTATGTCGGAGTTGAGAGTGTTATATATTCCTTTTTTGCCGGATCAAAATATATAAATTTATCTGTGCCTATAGTGAAATCACCAACACTTTGAGGCACAAAGGTATATTCTATAGTCATGCTCCCTGTTACATTGTTTCCGGCAACAGAGGCTTTAATATCATTCTTTGGAGTATATTGCTCAAATTCGGAGGGGAAATCAATCGTTGGCTCTTTTACATATTTGATGTTGCCTATTCCTTTAATTGTATATATCAAAGACGCTGCCTCATTGGTTCTGAATGACGAACCTTGCAACTTGCTGTCTATTGAAAATTTTCCAACTGCGCCTGAAAATCCGTCGGGTTGGGGGAGTGGTAACGGTTCAATATTTATTGATGCAGAATTTGAGCTTACGCTAATTTGTTTCTCTACAGGACGGCTGTTGCTGAAAAAGCCCATATTTACTCTTTCGTATTGCACTACGGTTATATCATATTTGCCAGAGTTTATAGTGAGCTTTCCTGACTTTTGAGGGAATATGATGCATTTTTTCAAAATTGCAGTCATATAGTTCTGCCCTTTGTAATTCTCTATTTCGTTAAGGCTTGAACGCAAATCCATTTCTTCGATCAAAAAGCCGTCGAAACTCGGTTGAGTCGTAGCCATAAATGTACTGATCGAATATTTGGTATAAAGCTTTATTGTACATTCGATTGCTTCTTGTTCGTAGGCACGAGACTTTGAAAGAATTATCCTTACAAATACATCGTTGCTTGACACTTGTTTGTCAGACGATTGTGTATTATAGTCATCTACCTTCACATTGCTTTGTGATGCCTTATCAGCCGGAAGCACGGTGAATTTTGTCTCTTGTGTAGTGAGCGTTTTCCCGTCAACATTAATCGACGCAGCACCTATTGTATAGGTTCCGGCTTTATCTGCTCTATATACAAAACTATAATCTACAGTAGTGCTTGAGGTCGTTTTGCCGTTTATCATCTGATAGCTTTGCATGGTAGATGTCGACGGTCCATACAACAACGTGCACCCATCAATTTCCGGAGCTTTCAACCCTGCCCCATCGCCGTCTTTAAGTCTGAAAGTTATATTAAATTTGTTCCCTTCAATTACCTGACGAGGGGGTATTACCGAAAATGAGACCTCGGCATAAGCAAAATAGGCTATAGCAATTATAAGTGTAAATATTGAAAATAATCTTTTCATAATTATTCCCTGATTAAATTACCATTGATTCGTTATTCGACGGCGTGAAGCATTTTTCTCTTCCTCTTTTTTCTTCATCGCATTTACTTTTCGACGAGTTGCATTTTCCTCATTTTCCATTGTTTTAAGGATTTTCTCGGCATTGGCATCACTTATACCTTGTGATTGTTGCTGCTTTTGTTGCTCCTGCTTGTCTTGCGATTGAGGTTGTTGCTGTTGATCTTTGTTTTGGTCTTTATTCTCGTCTTTTTTATCTTGATTGTTTTGATCCTTGTTTTGCTGATCTTTATTTTGGTCCTTGTTTTGATCTTTCTGGTCTTGTTTGTCTTGTTTATTCTTGTCTTTATCTTTGTTCTTATCTTGATTTTGTTGTTGCTCTTTCAATTTTAATTGAGCCAAGCGCAAGTTATCTCTTGCATCATCATTGTCGGGATTAATGCGCAAAGCTCCTTTATACATTGAGATACTTTTTGCGTAATCTTGTTTATCAAAAGCGATATTTCCAAGATTATAGAATGAGTTTTCTACAACTTTGTTGTTTTGTCCATTCTGTACAAGATCATTAAATAATGAGTCGGCCTGTACTATCGGATTATTTGGAGAGTCAGCCTGTGCCGATCCCGACTGCTTCATCAATGATGAAGCCAAATTGTATTTGGCAATCTCCGATGCAGGATTTATTTCAAGAGCTTTTTTATATGCGACTTCAGCATCTCTGAATTTACTTTCTTCATATTTTTTGTTACCTTCACGTATATAATTTCGCTCCTTTTTTGTGGAGTTGTCGTTGTCTTCGGCTTTGCATGTAAACGAGCCGACAGCCAAAATCAGTAGTAATATGAGTTTTATATTACGCATAGTTTTATTTGCTGAAGAAATTAATCTTTTTCAATAATGCATTTTTGCCGTCGAGCACAAATACATCTATCAATATGAATATTAAAGCGATCCAAGCAAATACAGGAAATTGCTCTGCACTTGATGAATATACGACTCTTTCAAGATCGGATTTTTCGAGGGCTTCAAGTTGATTGTCTATATCATTTACAGCCGATGAACTGTTGCCTGATACATAAATTCCATTTCCGGCCTGGGCAATTTCTTTTGCCATATTCTCATTAAGATATGTAGTAATTGGCTTGCCCGATGAATCTTTCATGAACACACCGTTACGTGCATCGATAGGAATCGGTGCTCCTTTTGGCGAACCAAGACCAATGACATCTACCTGTATGCCATGTTCTTGAGCTGTTTTTGCCATTCCTACGGCATCGTCTTCGTGGTTTTCGCCATCGGTTATGACAATGATTGCCTTTTGGGTGGTCTCATCGGGAGAGAAAGAATTCATAGCCATAGAAATAGCAGTACCGATTGCAGTCCCCTGGGTAGGAACCATTTCAGTACCTATACTGTTGATAAACATTTTTGCCGACACAAAATCAGAAGTGATCGGAAGTTGTGTATATGCTTCGCCGGCAAAAACGATAAGACCGATTTTGTCATTATTTAATTTATCGATCAGTCTCTCCAATATAAATTTTGCTCTATCAAGACGGCTTATACCATTAGGATCATCATTTGAAGATGCAAGCATTGAATTTGATACGTCGAGAGCAATCATCACCTCTATGCCACGCACATTTGTCACTTCTTCGGTCGCGCCTGCTCTTGGACGCGCGAGCATAAGTACAATAGCCGCTAAAGCAAGCATCTGCAATGACAATTTTATCCAGCCTTTATATTTTGAGGCTTCCGGCATCAAATGCGCCAATATCCTTATGTCTCCAAAACGGGCAAGTTTTCGCTTTTGCGCTATTTTCGCCAAAAGAAACAATAATACAGCCACCGGAATAAGCAGCAATAGATATAATAAATAGGGATATGCAAAACTAACCATATTAATCTGTCATTAAGGAATGGTGCGTAAAACTGTATGGCGTAGAACTATTTCTAATAGGAACAGACCCAATGCAAGCCAAGCCCACATCATATAATTGTCCTCGGTGTGTGAAAAATGTTTCACGTCCATTTCTGTTTTTTCCAATTTATCGATTTCTTCAAATATTTCAGACAGAACATTGTTGCCTGTCGCACGGAAATATTTACCTCCGGTGATAGAAGCAATATTCTGCAAGGTTGCCTCGTCGATTACTACAGGCATATTTACATATTCAATCGCGCCAAACATGTTTTGTTGTGGAAACGGAGCCATACCATTGCGCCCGACACCTATAGTATAAACTTTGATGCCATATTTTTTTGCAATCTCTGCCGCAGTGACAGGTGCTACATTTCCGGTATTGTTAGAACCATCGGTCAACAAAATAATGCTTTTTGATTTGGCTTTACCGTCTTTGATGCGGTTTATCGATGTTGCAAGTCCGTCACCAATCGCTGTTCCGTCTTCAAGCATCTGCATCTTTATTTCGCTGATATAATTTGCCAACAGCGATCTGTCGGTAGTCATCGAAACCGCTGTAAAACTTTCACCGGCAAATATCACTATACCAATATTGTCTGATTCGCGTCCGGCAACAAATTTTGCAGCAACACTCTTTGCCGCTTCAAGACGGTCGGGATTAAAATCGCGAGCCAACATACTTGAGGATATATCAAGAGCTATTATAATATCGGTACCTTCAGTTGATGATGTACGCCAACTATCGCGAGTCTGCGGGCGAGCAAGCACAATTATCAAGCACGCGATAACGCCCATGCGCAACACAAATTGCAAGTGCAACAAATATTCCTTATAAGATCGGGGTAATTTTGCGTAAGGGCGTGAGGTTGATACATGCAACGCAGGGTGAGACTTGCGTTGTCTCATGACATACCATGCGGTTAATGGTATCAACAGCAACAAAAGCCAAAGATATTGTGGATGTGCCAATTGCATGACTATTCTTTCACTTTAGGTTCAACGTTTGTATCTTCATTCTTTTCATTAGCCGCTTCGTTGATTTCTACAGGTTTAGTGTCTTCAACAAACTTTGTTGCCCAATTAAATGACTTTACATTATCATCAGGCAGAGGTCTCACTTTTGCAAATTTTACAAAATCGGCAATTTCAAGAATTTGTCTCATATATTTATTGGGTTCGGCTGTTTCCGCGTTTTTATTGAGGGCATCGACAATTTGTGTTGATGTCATCTCCATTGCGTTAATGCCAAATCTCGTGTCGATATACACTCGCAAAATATCAGTTAGTCTTGTATAGAATTCTTTTTCTTGTCCACGCTCACACAATTTCTCATCACGCAACACAACCAACTGCTGCATAGCGAGTTCGTAGGGGGGGATTGGCTTCTTGCGAGGTACAAGAGGCAGAC
>CAZBUT010000101.1:0-6088 GCA_964495165.1 uncultured Muribaculaceae bacterium
AATTCCGTCTCCGGGAAGCACTGCAATTTTCAAATCCATGATAGTGATATTATTGTTGGGTTATTATAAATTTTCGATAATATTTAGCATTTTTACTGTTGCCTGAATAGCCGCTTCTGTCTGGTCGGCATCAAGACCTCGGGTTTTAAGCACATGACCTTTATAGTCCCATGTAATTGTGGTGTGAACCAATGCATCGGTCTGTCCGCCAGGAGGTATGCTCACCGAATAATTAGTCAATATGGGGAACTCGCGATTAAGACGGTTGATATAAATATTGCGCACTGCTTTTACAAATGCATCATATTGTCCATCACCCACAGCCGATTCCTGAAATTCACTATCTTCGACCGCTAATTTTATTGTTGCTGTCGGACGCAATCCTTGTGAAAGATTCAACGCATAGTTTATGATGCGCACCTTGTCGGGCAAAGCATTTTGTTTCAACACATCGGCAACAATAAAGGGCAAATCACCCTGCGTCACCAATTCTTTTTTGTCTCCAAGTTCAATAATGCGCTGTGTCACAAGTTGAATTTGCTCATCATTCAGTTCTATTCCCAAGGTCTCAAGATTCTTTTTAATATTGGCTTTCCCTGAAGTCTTGCCAAGAGCATATTCACGCTCGCGGCCAAATCGTTCTGGCAACAAATCATTGTAATACAGATTGTTTTTATTGTCGCCATCAGCATGAATTCCTGCACACTGTGTAAACACGCTTTCACCTACAATTGGCTTATTCTGAGGAATTATCACCCCCGAAAATGATTCGACAATGCGACTTACCTTGTTTATCTTTGTCTCATCGACTCCGGTTTCTCGCTGTAACTGATCATGAATCAAAGCCACTACACTCGACAAACAGGCATTTCCTGCACGCTCTCCAAGCCCATTTACTGTACAATGTACTCCTTTTGCACCTCCAAGTACGGCAGCATACACATTTGATGTGGCAAGGTCATAATCATTATGTGCATGAAAATCAAAATGCAACTCAGGGTAACGCTTTATCATTCGTTGCACATGAGCCAGCGTGTCATACGGGTTCAGTACGCCCAATGTGTCAGGCAACATGAATCGCTTTATAGGCAAATGCCTCAAAGCGTCCATCATATTATATACATAGTTGTAGGAATTTTTCATTCCATTTGACCAATCTTCCAAATACAAGTTGACAGTCAATCCGGCTTTTACGGCAGCATCAACTTCACGTGTAATAATATCAATGTGCTGCTGGGGTGTCTGTTTGAGTTGATATAAGCAATGCTTTTCAGAGCCTTTCGACAGAAGATTTATAACTCTACCGCCAACTTTTTTGACCCATTCGATCGATAGTCCGTTGTCAAGAAATCCAAGCACCTCGATTTTATCAATGTGCCCCATTCGATCGGACCATTTGCACACACGACGCACGGCGTCAAACTCACCATCAGAGACTCTCGCCGATGCAATTTCAATGCGGGGAATGTGCAATTCCTCAAGCAACAGACGCACTATACCAAGTTTCTCCGAAGCCGAAAACGATACGCCCGACGTTTGCTCGCCGTCACGCAACGTTGTATCCATTATCTCTACTTTCATACAAGTAGGAGTTTAGATTTATTTTTTTGTTTCCCACGCTTCGATGTCGGATTTCTTTGACAAAAGAAACTCAATATCGTCAAGACCGTGCATCAAACAATGTTTTTTATATGGGTTTATTTCAAAAGTCTCGCTTTTTCCGGTAGAGAGATTTGCAATAGTCTGCTTCGGCAAATCCACACGTACTTCTGTTTTTGGATTTGCGGCAATCGAGTCAAACAATTCTGCAAGGAATTGCTCTGTTACCACAACCGGCAGCACAAAATTATTCAGTTCATTGTTTTTGTGTATATCTGCAAAAAAACTTGACACAACAACCCTGAATCCATAGTCGGCTATTGCCCATGCAGCATGTTCGCGACTTGAGCCCGAGCCAAAATTTTTACCGGCAACCAGCACACAGCCTGAATATGTAGGGTCGTTCAACACAAAATCTTTAACCGGATTGCCCTCTTTGTCATAACGCCAATCCCGGAATAGATTTTCGCCAAATCCTTCGCGCGATGTTGCTTTCAAAAAGCGAGCCGGGATAATTTGGTCTGTGTCGACATTCTCCATTGGCAAAGGAACGCATGTCGATGTTATAATTGAGAATTTTTCTTTCATCTTACAATAATTCTAATTTATACATTTACTTTACGGGGATCGGTCAATACTCCTGAAATTGCCGATGCTGCAACTACGAGCGGGCCCGCGAGTATAGTGCGAGATCCCGGACCTTGACGTCCTTCAAAGTTTCGGTTTGATGTCGAAACTGCCAATTTTCCTGCCGGTACTTTATCCTCATTCATCGCAAGACACGCCGAACAACCGGGTTGACGCAGTTCAAATCCTGCATCAGCAAGAATCTTATCAATACCCTCTGCCTTTATCTGGTCATTAACCATCCATGAGCCGGGAACAAGCCAAGCTGTGACATTGTCAGCCTTCTTTTTACCCTTTACAAAATTGGCAAATGCGCGAAAGTCCTCAATGCGACCGTTTGTGCAACTGCCGAGGAACACGTAATCTATAGGATGTCCCTCAAGTTTCTGCCCAACTTCAAATCCCATATATTCCAAAGACTTGGCATAAGATATTTTACCTGCTTCATCTTCAGGGTCGGGAGCCGGTATCGCCTCGCTTATGCCTATACCCATACCGGGATTTGTTCCAAATGTGATGCGCGGTTCTATATCTGCAGCATCAAAGTTCACCTCTTTGTCAAATATCGCATCGTCATCACTCTTGAGTGTACGCCAATACGCCACAGCCTTTTCCCACGCCTCGCCTTTCGGAGCAAACTCACGTCCCTTGCAATAGGCAAACGTAGTTTCATCTGGAGCAATCATTCCGCCACGCGCACCCATCTCTATTGACAGGTTGCACACCGTCATGCGTTCTTCCATCGACAGATTGCGTATTGTGTCACCGGCATACTCTACAAAATATCCTGTAGCTCCACCGGTAGTCATTTTGGCTATTATGTATAGTGCTATATCCTTGGCAGTTACGCCCTCACGCAACTTACCATTGACATTTATGCGCATTGTCTTGGGTTTGGGTTGCAAGATACATTGCGAAGCGAGTACCATTTCCACCTCGCTCGTTCCGATACCGAATGCCACTGCTCCAAACGCGCCATGAGTAGAAGTGTGACTGTCGCCACACACTATTGTATAACCCGGCAGAGTCAACCCGTTTTCAGGACCTATCACATGGATAATACCGTTTTTCTTATGACCGAGACCGTACAATGTCACGCCAAATTCATTGGCATTGCGAGTCAATGTTTCAACTTGGTTGCGAGACACAGGATCGCTGATGGGCTTATCCTGATTGAGTGTAGGTATATTATGGTCGGGCGAACAGAAAGTTTTCTCCGGTCGGAACACTTTCAAACCACGTTGGCGCAAGCCCTCAAACGCTTGCGGGCTTGTCACCTCATGACAATAGTGCCGGTCTATATATAATTGTGTTGGACCACCTTCAATGAGATTCACCACATGAGCGTCCCATATTTTGTCAAATAATGTATTTGCCATTGCTATATTGGTTTTAATGAACAAATTTATTTATTGCATCGATAAATGCCTCGGCACTGGCTGCCACGATGTCGGTATTGGCGCTAAAACCGTAATAACAATTACCGTCATGCTCCACAGTCATGTGTACTTTACCTATATCATTGCTGCCTTTGTTTATCGCCTGAATCAAAAATTCTTTAACAGTCATTGTGCGACGTATTATCTGCTTGATAGCAGAGATTGCAGCATCTACCGGTCCGTTACCCGATGCACACGCTTCAAATTTCTCACCTGCAATATCGAGTCCCACACTTGCCACCGAGTGAATACCCACACCGCTTGTCACCTGCAAGAAATCAAGTTTTATGCGGCGTGTAGCACTATGGTGCTTTCCTGCGAGCATCAACACGTCATCGTCATTTATCTCCTTTTTCTTGTCGGCAAGGCGCAAGAAACCTTCATAAGCTTTGTCAAGTGCCTCTTTATCAAGATCTATACCAAGTACATGCAGACGATGTTTCAACGCGGCACGTCCGCTACGGGCGGTGAGCACTATTGAGTTTTCATCGACCCCCACATCTTTGGGATCGATAATCTCATAGCTCTCGCGGTTTTTCAACACACCGTCCTGGTGAATACCCGACGAGTGGGCAAATGCATTGCGTCCGACAATTGCCTTGTTGGGCTGTACCGGCATATTCATCAAGCTCGATACCAAACGTGATATTCCATATAGTTTAGTTGTGTTAATATTGGTCACGATGTCAAGTTCCTTATGCGAGCGGCATATCATGGCAACCTCTTCAAGCGAGGTGTTGCCTGCACGCTCCCCTATCCCATTGATTGTAACCTCAGCCTGACGCGCGCCGTTCATCACTCCCGATATTGTATTGGCTGTAGCCATGCCCAAATCATTATGGCAGTGAGTGGCAATAGTCACTTTATCGATTCCCTTCACATTCTCCATAAGGTACTTTATTTTTGCACCAAACTCCGATGGAAGACAATAGCCGGTCGTATCGGGAATATTGATAACCGTCGCCCCGGCTTTGATTACAGCCTCAACCACACGTGCGAGATATTCATTGTCGGTGCGTCCGGCATCTTCGGCATAGAATTGCACATCTTCAACAAATTTCTTTGCATACGACACACAACCTATCGCACGTTCGATTATATCTTCACGCGTAGAATTGAATTTATATTTTATGTGATAATCCGATGTACCTATACCGGTGTGAATACGTTTGTGCTTGGCATATTGCAATGCCTCGGCAGCAACACGTATATCATTTTCAACGGCACGGGTCAACGCGCATATCGTGGGCCAGGTAACGGCTTTTGAAATTTCCACCACTGAGTTGAAATCGCCAGGGCTTGATACAGGAAATCCGGCTTCGATAACATCTACGCCAAGTTCCTCAAGTGCCTTTGCCACTTCAATTTTCTCAACCGTATTCAGCTGGCAACCCGGCACTTGCTCTCCGTCGCGCAATGTTGTGTCAAAAATAAACAATCTGTCGCTCATATAGCTATAATTTCTCGTTTTTTAAACCCAAACAGTTCCTAAAAAATAACCTTTCTGCACTATAGAAGAAAGGTTAATTATCTTTGTGAATCTAAGCAAACTGTTTCTTAATAGTTTTCAGATTGCAAAAGTACTATCTTTATTTAAGATATTCAAATAAAATCCCTACTATTTTCTATTTATTGGTTAAAAAATCGGTCAAAATAAAAGCTTTATCATTAAAAATCAAAATAAATGACAACCATTTGCTTTTAATTCGACACAGCATGTCACTCTTTCACCAAGCGCAGGCATGTCCACCTGTCTTGCACAGTATGCGAGTCATATTTCAATCCGTGACAACCGGCACTTTCCATTACAACAGGTATGTCTTCTTCATAAAATCCGCTCAGCAACATCATGCCACCCGATTTAAGACATTTTGCATATTCGGCAATATCGGCAGTGATTATATTACGGTTGATATTGGCGATAAACAGTTCGACCGGTTGCTCATCGGCAAGCAGAGAAGCATCGCCGAGATGCACCTTGATGTGAGGTTGCCCGTTTATCTTCACGTTTTCAACCGCATTAACATAGGCAAACTCGTCAATTTCTATTGCCGATACCGGATTGGCTCCGCGCATCGCACAAAGTATAGCCAAAATGCCGGTACCAGTTCCCATATCCATCACCGAGACCCCGTCCAACGGCATGTCCAACAGTTGGCGTATAATCAGCGAAGTAGTTGCATGATGCCCTGTGCCAAAAGCCATTTTGGGATCGATCACAATATCATACTCGGTCTCGGGGATATCCTTATGAAATGAACTGTGTATCACACATTTGTCTCCCACAATAATAGGCTGGAAATAGTTCTTTTCCCACTCGCTGTTCCAATCCTGCCCCTCTATCACGACTTTTGACCAATCGATTTTTGCCGGCAACGGGAACTCGTTCAAAATCTCATTCACCTTTTCTTCGTGAAAAAGTT
>CAZBUT010000102.1:0-6068 GCA_964495165.1 uncultured Muribaculaceae bacterium
AGAATAAGTTCCTGTACTCATATTCTGATAATATTCAGCACAATATAAATTACGATATACGTTAGTCCAAGAGGTATCATCGCTAGTACCAAATATATTAGCATTATAATTAACAGCTATTTTTCCATTATTATTCAATTCAGCAGTAGCATTTCCAATAGATTTTGCAAAAGCAAAGTTTCCTATCAACATTACTATTAATATTACATAAACGGGCGAAAACAAATAGAAAATCGCTTAATCGGTTGATGAACTTCAATACCAAAGTGTCTACATAGGCAGTTTCTGACAGATCGATTATGCGGCGTTCGGCTCTGCGACATGATGTTCGGCACACGTGGGCTATGGCTGCCGAACGGCTTCCTCCGGGAAGTACAAAGTTGTTAAGCGGAGGCAGTGATGAGTCTATTTCATCTATTGCATTCTCAATGTAAGCTATATCAGTGTCGGTCAATCCGCGTATAGGGGTAGTGTCTCCGTCGGAGTTGTCTGTCGCGAGATATGCGCCGATATTAAATAATTTATTTTGAATAAAGATGATAATCGATTTGTGGTTGGGTGCGATGCCGGGTTCTGAGGCAAGCAAGCCTAAAACGGAGTTAAGTTCGTCAACCGAACCGTATGATTCTATGCGGTTATCATTTTTCTTGACTCTTTTCCCTCCGACAAGCGAAGTTGTACCGTTATCGCCGGTGCATGTATAAATGAAACTTTTTTTCATGATACTCAATATTTTGTGTTATGGGTTATTTCATCAATTGTTCAAGCATATCGCAACATTCTTCGGCTGATGAGGCTATTTTCAGCCGGCTCATATTTTCAAGTGACAAAAGACCGCGGTCAAGCATCAATTTGAATTGCTCCAGCATAGGATCATATAGCCCGTCTTCATTGATAACAATAATTGTCTTGTTTTTATCACCGGCAAATGTGAGAAACGAGAATGTTGAAATCCATTCATCGAGAGTGCCGTAGCCTCCGGCAAGCACCACAAACACGTCGCCAAGCAATATCAGTTTGGCTTTGCGGTCATTCAGGTCATAAGCGAGAATCTCTTCGTCGTTACATTCAAGGGCTTTCGCTTTTTCCTTGACCGGGACAACACCCACAATTCGCCCCCCGGCTTCGCGTGCCTCATGTGCGACGATTCTCATCAGCCCGAGATCCATGCCTCCATATACCAACGAAGCACCATGAGAGCCTATCCAACGACCTATTTTCGCCGCCGATTCCATATATTGTCCGGGGATATTTTCACGTGATGAACAGTAAACTACGATTCTCATATTTTTAGTTGTTTTTTTAAGCCGATTACTTGAAAATTTCTGCAATGCGTTTCCTAAAGTTTGCGTATAAGCGTCAATCCGTCGCGCAATGGCAGGATCACTTTTTCTACTCGATTGTCACGTGCCACGTGGGCATTAAAATCAAGAATCCCGCGAGTTTGAGCATCTTGCTTTGAGTGTTCGTCAACGACCTTGCCGTCCCATAATGTATTGTCGGCAAATATAAATCCGCCTTTTGACACTCTCGGCAAAACAAGTTCATAGTATTCTATATAATTGCGTTTATTGGCATCGATAAACACCAAGTCAAATTCCCCTGCTATCGTGGGTATTATCTCAAGCGCGTCGCCAATATGCAAATGCATACGTTCGGCATAAGGCGATGCCTCAAATCGTTGTCTTATAAAATCCTCGCTTTCGTCATCGATTTCTATTGTGTGGAGCACGGCTTCATCGGTCATGCCTTCGGCAAAACACAATGCCGAATATCCGGTAAACGTACCCAATTCAAGCACTTGTCGAGGTCTTATCATGTGGGTGAGCATTGAGAGGATTCGCCCTTGCAAATGTCCCGAGCACATGCGCGCATACAGGTGAAACAGGTGGGTGTCTCGGTTGAGTTTTCGCAACATTGGCGGCTCGGCGTCGATGTGAGCGAGAATGTACTCTTCCAATTGCTCCTCGATACTTTCATGGATATACCGCTTAGAAGAAATCAGCTCTCCACGATTTTGCTCGGCTTCGGCAACGATTTTTGCCATTGTTTTTACTGCCTCGGCGGGATAACGCCCTACTGCTGTTTCGCCTGTCAGCAATAATGCATCGGCATGTTGATACACGGCATTGGCGATGTCCGACACTTCTGCTCGCGTGGGTCGCGGGTTGTCTATCATCGAGTGGAGCATCTGTGTGGATACTATCACTGGCTTATGCCGGCGGTTGCACTTGTCGATAAGTATGCGCTGTATTGTCGGAATGCGTTCTGCCGCAATCTCGACTCCAAGATCGCCACGCGCGATAAGAATACCATAAGAAACATCGAGTATTTCATCAAAATTATCAACGCCTTCTTGATTCTCAATTTTTGCAATGAGCTTTATGTTGCTGTTGCGAGATGCAAGCAATTCCTTTACAGCAAGAATATCGGCGGGACGGCGGACAAATGAATGGGCTATATAATCAACTCCCAAATCAATTGCATAGCCGATATTTTCGATATCACGTTGGGTGAGTGACGGTAGATTTATATCTGCTCCGGGCATATTGGCACTCTTGCGGGAGCCAAGATTTCCGTCATTTTGGGCTGTTGCAAAAATCTCTCTGCCGTCAACGCGTTCAATAACAAAATCAAGCAATCCGTCATCAAGCAATATGTGAGTGCCTGCCTTGATTTCTTGAGATATGCCGGGATATGTCAAACATATGCGGTCGTGGGTTGTGATTCCGTCGGGGTCTCCTACAAATGCGACCTTGTCCCCTTCGTTGAAAAAAATGTTGCAATCGGCCACCGTAGCTGTTGTACGTATTTCCGGACCCTTTGTGTCGATGAGAATGCCTATAGTTGAGGAAACAGCCCTCACGTTGTCAACCACTCGCTTAAACCCGTCGTAGGTTATATGGGCTGTATTCAGGCGCACGTCGGTCATTCCGCTATCGTAAAGCGTTTTTATAAACCCGACGTCACACCGATCATCAGATATGGTGGCTATGATTTTAGTTTGCATCTCTAAGAAGTTGTTTAAATAAGCCGAAACTATCCCATTATGAAGCCGTAAAATATTCAAAAATTTTAAACAGCGTCTAAAATTTGCTTATTGCCTCAATGCCAAGGCGGTAACTATCAAGTCCAAATCCCGCGATAACACCACGGCTCACTGCTGAAATCATCGAATGATGACGAATTTCTTCACGCGAGTGTACATTTGAGATGTGAACCTCAACCACAGGGACTTTGATTGCTGAGATTGCATCGGCAATCGCCAATGAAGTGTGGGTGTAAGCCCCGGCGTTAAGTACAACCCCGGCATAATCTTCGTTAAACCCTATTTCATGCAGTTTGTCTATTATTGCCCCTTCATGGTTGCTTTGAAAATATTCTATTTCAATGTCGGAGTATTCATGGCGCAGATTGTCAAGACAATGCTCCATTGTATCATTACCGTAAATGCCCGGTTCGCGACGACCGAGCAGATTGAGATTTGGTCCGTTGATGATAAGAATTCTCATATTTTTATTTTTTAGGGGATTAACAAAAATTCCAACGGAATGTCGACCCGTTGCGACCATGAAAACTCATTGTGGGCATGTCCTGTAAATATGCCGGTTTTCAGTCGAGTCCCGCTATATCCGAGAGAATCGGCAAGCTCGGTCATTTGTTGGTAATATGGTATATAAACAGAGTCATACGGGCAGTCGCCGTTATCCATATAAAGGCGGTGCAAACTGTCTTGTGGCAGTTTTTCGGCAAGGTAACGTTTCATTGCCGACGGGAAATCTTCATTTCCTCCCAATGCTCCGGTCCAATGAGTTGACAGACACGCTGCGGCACCAAATACGTCGGGATATTCACACATCGCATATATCGAGATCAGACCTCCCATGCTCGATCCCATGACAGTTGTTGCAACCAAAGATGTATCGGTCGAAAAATTGGAGTTTATTTCCGGGCGCAAGGTGTTTACAATAAATTCCAGATACTCATCGGCTCGATATTGTCCGCGGCACATCATTGCAATAAAGTTTTTGATTGAGTCGTCCTGCAAATATTGCAGTGGCTTCTCGGGCATGAGGTCGCCCAAACGGGTCGTATCTGTGCTATATATGCCCACGATAATCGCAGGCTTGATATTGCCGCTTTCAATGAGTGCTCCGGCAACAGAATCAATCTCCCATGCTTGGCGATTCCATGTAGATGATGCGTCAAAAAGGTTTTGCCCATCGTGCATGTAAACAACCGGGTATGTATTCTCATCTTGATAACATTCAGGTGTCCACACATCAACTTTTATCGTTTCGTTCATTTCGGGAGAGAACAGGTCAAGATGATATAAACTCCCCGATGAGACGGTTAACGACGATTGAGGCAAGTCAATTTCCTTGTTGCGCATATTGACAATGACGCAAGGAATAAGCATCAATGCCAATGTTATTATAATCCACTTTTTCATATTAATGCTTCATTTCGACCTTTGCCGTCGGCGGAAGGCTGTTGTTGCGATTGTCAACGGCGTCGATTACCTCATGGGCAAGATGCATAAACGATTGAGCAGTTATGCTGTCTTCTGTCGCAATCGGCGAACCATTGTCGCCACCTTCGCATATAGAACCGACAACCGGTATTTGAGCAAGCAGATTCACTTTAAGTTCTTGAGCAAGTTTCACTCCCCCTTCCTTTCCAAAGATATAGTAACGTTCTTCAGGATGTGGAGCCGGGGTAAACCATGCCATATTTTCAACCAATCCCAAAATGGGTACATTCACCTTGTCGCCCATAAACATGGCTATACCTTTGCGGGCATCGGCGAGAGCCACCTCTTGAGGGGTGCTCACTATTACAACCCCGGTTATACCGAGTGTTTGCACAAGGGTCAGATGTATATCGCTTGTTCCCGGAGGCATATCTATCAGGAAGTAGTCCAATTCACCCCAATCGGCATCGGTGATAAGCTGTTTAAGAGCGTTAGATGCCATACCGCCACGCCACAACACCGGACTGCTTTTGTCAACGACAAAACCTATTGAAAGCAGCTTCACTCCATATCGCTCAATCGGAATGATGAGATCGCGTCCATCGACATGGTGCATAAACAATTGTTCATCTTCAACGCCAAACATTTTAGGAACCGACGGTCCAAATATATCAGCGTCCAACAAGCCCACTTTATAGCCCTCACGGGCAAGAGCGACAGCAAGATTGCTTGCCACGGTAGATTTGCCTACTCCGCCTTTGCCCGACGATACGCCTATTATATTCTTCACCCCGGGAAGAGGATTTGCTGGCTTTTGAGGTATCGGACGGCGGGTTTTCACCGCGATATTGCCTTTAATCTCGACATCAGGCGACACATAAGTAAGAATCGCGGTCTCGGCAGCCTTCACCACCGATTTTATGAACGGGTCGGTTGATTTTTCAAAAATAAGCGAAAAACTGACCTTGTTGCCATCGATGCGCATGTCATCTTCGACCATTTCAAGTTCCACAATGTTTTTCCCATTGCCGGGATAGCGCACATTCTTCAGCGCGTCAAGTATGAGATTGGGATATAAACGTTCCATTAATATATGTTTATCGAAAATTTATTACGATATTATCATTTACAAAGGTAATACTTTTTCCCAATTCAAATTGAATATTATATGACAGTAGGTTGAACAAATTTATTTATCTGTGAGCTTTTAATCTCACATCTTCGTTTAAACCTCTATTTGACGACCTTTAACGCATCTTTCAAAACAATACCCTTTGTGTTCGGCTTTATTGATCGTTTAGCGGTTGGTTTTGAATTTTTTTATTTTCCTGGTAATCAGCCGATTACCCTCCTGGGAAAACGGCGAAATTTCTGCGAATTTTACAAAAAAGTTTTCTTAAATTTGCGAACGCATAATCACATGAGGAGGTCTCGTCTTGAGACACCTTTATAGAATGCCCCTTGCAATAAAAGCAACATCTATTACAGAATTATTCATATTCTAATCGTATTACTAAAAATGGTTCATAATCATAACCTATCATAAAATATAGAAAAAGTGTGGTTTTTGCATATTATATGATAGGTTGAGTAA
>CAZBUT010000103.1:0-6039 GCA_964495165.1 uncultured Muribaculaceae bacterium
GCCTAGATGCGATGTTGTAATTGCAGTTCCTTTTACTCACCTTGCATCTATTAATGCAGTTATTGACTCAACTAAACTTGGTCTCGGTGCAGAAAACTGTGCCGACAAGAAATCGGGCGCTTATACCGGAGAGGTATCAGCTCCTATGGTAGCTTCAACAGGTGCTACTTATGTTATACTCGGTCACTCTGAACGCCGTCAGTATTATGGTGAAACATCTGAAATATTGAAAGAAAAGGTAGCTCTTGCCCTTGAAAATAATTTGACTCCTATTTTCTGTATTGGAGAGGTTCTTGAAGAACGTGAAAACAATACACACTTTGATGTAGTCAAGTCACAAGTAGAAGAAGCTCTCTTTGGTTTATCGGCAGAAGACTTCGGTAAAATTATCCTCGCGTATGAGCCGGTATGGGCTATTGGTACAGGTAAAACAGCTACTGACGATCAAGCAGAAGAAATGCATGCCTTTATTCGTGGTGTCATTGCCGCTAAATATGGCGAAGCTGTGGCAGAAGAAACTTCTATTTTGTATGGTGGAAGCTGCAAGCCGTCAAATGCACCTCAGCTTTTTGCGAAACCCAACGTTGACGGTGGTCTCATTGGTGGAGCATCTCTTAAAGCCGGTGATTTCATGGGTATCGTAAACGCATTCTAATCAGTTTTCCCTATAAATATTAGGGCTACAGAAATCTTTTTTGTATTTTTGTAGCCCTAACTATTTAATGTGTTCTGATGACTCATTGTAAAGCGATATTATTAAGTTCACTTTTGGTGACAGCGTCTATATGCAGCGTGTCGGCAAATGAGAAAAAGGATATAGTTGACAATATCGAGGCCGATAGCACTTGTTCGGTATCGCAACCCGAGCAACTAAGGTTGCGTCTACAGAAACAAACGCAATCAATCGACCCCGATACTATAACAGAGCAGGGACATGTTTCGGGTAAACACATTGCAGGCTATCGTATTCAGGTATTTTCTGATAATAATACCCGCACCGCAAAGGCCGAGGCACGTTCTATGGCTCGCAATATATCAGAAAGGTTTCCCGAATATCGGACTTATGTCATATATAATTCTCCGTTTTGGCGTTTGCGTGTAGGGGATTTTCTTTCGGAAGAAGATGCCAACGATGTTGCTGTTGAGATAAAATCGGCATTTCCGGCATATCGACGGGAGGTGAGAGTAGTCAGAGACAAAATTAATTACATTGAGTAAAATAGATAATGGAAATTCAATATGACAAAGATGTTGTCGAAAAGATAGCATCTCATTTTGAAAGTATTATACAATTGCTTGGAGAAAACCCTTCTCGCGAGGGCTTGGTTAAAACGCCGATGAGGGCGGCAAAGGCTCTTTATTATGCCACTAATGGTTATCGTATGAATCCCGATGACATCATGAAGCAGGCTATTTTTGAATATGCCGGTTCACGTATGGTTGTTGTCAAGAATATTGAATTTTACTCATTTTGCGAGCATCATATCTTGCCGTTTTTTGGAAGAATATCTATTGGATATATACCCAATGGAAGTATGATAGGTTTAAGCAAATTGGCAAGAGTGGTAGATGTTTTTGCGCGTAGGCTTCAAGTGCAGGAACGATTGACATCTGAAATATGCCGTGAGGTATATGACACGTTGTCGGCCAAAGGTGTGATTGTCATGTGCGAAGCACAACATTTATGTATGAAAATGCGTGGGGTTGAGAAACAAGATTCGTCTACTGCAACGATCGATTTTCTTGGACGATTTGAACAAGAACCTGATTTGCGCAACCAATTTTTTGAAATGTTAAAATCTTGAGATGTAATCTACATTGTCTTTATCTCATCGATTTTCACCAATTTACTTACAATTGCATAGATCGTAAGACCGGCCGGAGAGTGTATCTGTAACTTTGCCGCAATGTTGCGTCGGTGGGTCATTACAGTGTTTACTGATACACTCATCTCTTGGGCGATTTCTTTGTTTGACAATCCTTTTACGATTCCTACAACAATTTCTTTTTCTCTTTGGGTTAGCTCTTTATGGTTTCTTTCTTCGGGAGACGCATAAGATTTTATTAAACTGGATATAGCTTCTTCATTGTCATATATTGATACTACACCGTCATATAGTTTGGAAACATAAGATGGGACTTGAGACGATTGTAAGGCAATGATGCGCAGATTACAGACTGATTGTGATTTAAGTAAATCAATATCCTCCTTACTCAAAATCATAGGGTCTGCAATAATGATAGTCGGCTTCTTGTTCTGAATCTCCCGTGCGGCATTCTCGCCTGTAATGTCATGCAGTGTTATGTTAATATCAGGTGTGCGAGACAGGATAGTAGCAATCCCTTTTTGTATGATTACCGATGGAATGATAGTTGCAATAGTCAAATGTCTCATTGAGCTAACGTTATTATAGGTTATTTTCCAATCTGGTGACCATTGGAATCAGCATTTCATTCTCGATTGTGGTGTGACTGTTAAGATCTTGTTCACAGTTAAACAAATCTACCAATACATCATACATCTTATTGGGCATGGCAGTAGTGTAATATCTAAGAATCACATTTTTCAAATCCGATAATTTTTCACCTATCTCATCGTGATGGCGTTTAAATACATCTATGCAATAGTTTGATTTCTTACCTGTTACCAAGTCTCTGATATATGGAAAGACAACTTTTTCTTCATAGTCAAAATGTTCTTTGACTTGTTCTAAATATTCGTCAAAAAAACTGACTATCATAGGATTTACATCAGAATAATTCTCATCGAGTGCATTCAGTAAATTTTTGCGTATGTGTGGAAATTTGTAAACAAGAAAATAGTCATGTGAGTTATGCAGGAACGCAACAATTTCCGACGGAGAAATATTATTGGTCGCGATGTTGTCTATTTTGCCCGATAAAAGAAAATTCACAATGATTAAAAACATATTGGTATTTATGTGCGATTCATTGCAAACATCTTTGATGGTTTTATTGCCAAAACCTAAACGAATTGAGAATCGGCTTAAAACCGGCAGTATATTATAATCCTCATTAATCAGGTCAATGACACTGTCGTTTGGCGTAAAATATTTTGATATTCTCATGTTACAAATAATTCAGTTTTCACAAAGATAATCATAACACCCCAAAAATAAAAATATAACTTTAATGTTATGTTGCAACTGAATCGATTTAGAAGTCGGGGGCTATTGTTATGTTGATTGTTTGTGAGGTGTGGGGGTGGATAAACTCGATGTGTTCTGCATGAAGAAAAAGTCGAGTGGCAGCTTTCCCATATAGGGTATCTCCAACAATGGGGCAATTTAATCCGTTTTTGTGTGCTGAATGGACGCGTAGTTGGTGTGTGCGTCCAGTAATAGGGTATAACCGTACTCGTGTTTTCCCGTTTTCAATTCCGAGATTTTTATAAATTGTATGAGCCTTTTTGCCGTCGTTTGCAACCATTTGACATGGGCGATGCTCATAGTCGGGTTTTAACGGGAGATTTATTTCACCCTGATTGGTAGATATAATGCCGTCAAGTAGTGCAATGTAACTTTTCTTTACTTTGCGGCTAATAAATAGGGCTTGAAGTAAACGGTGAGTTTCTTTATCTTTGGCGATAACGAGAATGCCTGATGTGGATTGGTCGAGCCGGTGGACAATCATGGGACCTGTAGTGTCGGGATATTTTTCTTTTGCCCATTGCTCAACTGAAAGAGCCGGTGTTTTTCCATTGATAGAGGGCATTCCGCTTGGTTTGTTGATGATTGTCATGTATGAGTCTTCCCATAAAATATCAGGCGTGAGGTTGATTTGGTTCATTAACGGATCTGCTTCAACATCAAGTCCTTGCATCATGAAAAGTAGTATAGGCTTGCATTTGCTTATACATGAAGGATAAAATTGTTTGTGATGACGTATTTCGCCTTTGGGTGATTCTCCCCACCAAAATTCTGCCATAGCAATAGGTCTAAGATTATTGATGTAGGCATATTGTAATAATTTGGGCGCAGCGCATTCTCCGGCTCCTGCCGGCGGGATAAGTTGTGGGGTAGAGGCAAAAATGTCACAAAGATCTTTTCTTTCTCCTCGGGCATTAAGTAAACTATATTGTCGGAACAATTGCATTTGTAAATCAGCCGACAGTTTCTTGCGCTTTTCTCGCAGAGTATTGATTTCTTCAATTAAAGTGTCAACGCTTTTTTTTGCCTGGTTTACTCGATCTTGGCATAGTTTCTTTAATCGTCTTAACTCTGCTTTGTCGTGCTGGCTTTCTGCAATGAGGGAGTCGTCATATTCGCCATTGGCACGTTTTAGGTCGCGTATTATTTTGTGTTGCTTGATAATCTCCTTGAAATCTGAGATTTGTTTATCCGCCTGTTTTTGAGTTAAGTCCAAGTGAGATTTTGCTTGAAGAAGTTTATCGCTTGATGAAAGTCGAGCTATTAAATGGTTTATCTCGGATATTTCTGCTTCTCCGATCTTGAAAAAGTCTCCTGGTTTTAGCGCGTCATATATAGGGGGAGTAAAATATTCATGAAGATTTAGTCCTGCCAAATTACCGGAAAAAGCCGATAAAAATCCCAACATGTCCAAAGAATCTTTTACAACAAGTACACCAAACATTTTTCCACATTGCAATTCGTCTTGCCAATCAGTGCGGCTTACGATGTAGTCTTGTGTCTCAGATGCCGCCATTAGGCACAGAGGGTGGGGCGTGTAGTTAAAAGGCCATGTAAACTTCTTGGGTATCGAAATTCCTTCAGTAGATTCCTTAAACCGGTGTAGCATTAGTAGTTGTGGTTTCTAATGATAATAGGTATTGTTTAGTATTGATCCCTCCGGCGTATCCGGTAAGAGATCCATTGCTGCCTATGACTCTATGACATGGTACAATGATTGAAATGGGGTTTGCTCCAATTGCATTTGCAACAGCTCTTGTCGCTTTTGGACGATTAATGACATTGGATATATGTTGATATGAGCATGTTTTGCCATATTTGATTTCTGTTAAGGCGTTCCATACACTTATCTGAAACTCAGAGCCGGCAAACAGTAGGGGGATTGTAAAGAAATTACGTGTACCCGCAAAATATTCGTCTAATTGTTTTGTCGTTTCAGAAATGGTCGACGAAGGCGCATGGCGCAGACGACATTTTAAAGACTGTACCAATCTTTTGTCTGTAAGGGCTCGGTGTGGATTATTGGCCCAGTCACACATGCAGAGTTTATCCCCCAAAGATGCTAACATCAAATTTCCACAGGGTGAGTCGTAATATTGCAATGCAATGTAGTTGCCCATTACAGCAGATTTTTGGGCTTTGTCGCCTGGAAGTCTTTTAGATAGGCCGGAACGGAATAGGCGATATCGAGAAAATCATTACGCCTGAAAGCCATTTCGGCAAGTGCAAGCATGTCGGTTGCTAACGGGTGTATATTCTGAATGAATATTGCGTTTGGGTGAGTGATGACATCACGCGCTTTGTCACTTCCATTGCCAAAGAAAATAACTTTGCTGTTGTCGAGCCATTGAGAATATGATTGTTCGTCAAGAATGAGTGGCGTTGGTGCCATTTTTTCATTGAGCGCAAGATCAAGAACCGAGGTGTAAACTTCCATGCGACGGGCATCTATCATTGGCGCAAATAATGCGTCCGGATCAATATCATGCCTGAACATCACTCGACATGCCATTATTTTTAGAGTGTCTATTCCTATCAATGGCAGATCAAGAGCGTAGGCTAAACCTTTTGCTTCTGACAACCCGATGCGTAATCCTGTATAGCTTCCGGGTCCGATACTCACAGCTACAGCTTCGAGTTTCATGCCTCGCTTGTTTATGTATTCAAGACAGTCCTTTATGTATCCGCTTAATAAAGCCGCGTGGTTCTGTCCTTTGTAGTCTTCAAAATGTTCCAATACCATACCATTGTCGGTGATGGCTACCGAACATACATTGGTTGATGTCTCTATATTAAGTATGACTGCCATATATAGTAGTTGATGTTTGTGTCAAAATTTCTTGTGCAAATTTAGTGCTTTTTCCCGCTT
>CAZBUT010000104.1:0-5989 GCA_964495165.1 uncultured Muribaculaceae bacterium
AAGAAAGAGGTCGATTACATTTTTGACCTCAGCGATGACGACTATGTGTCGTTGCAGGCATTTGCCAAACGTGTTGCCGAAGCAATGAAAAAGGCGTTGCCATGCGTGCGCATCGGTGTTGCCGTCATGGGGCTTGAAGTGCCTCACACTCATATTCACCTCATTCCTATCAACGAGGAAGCCGATATGAACTTTTTTAAGGAAAAGGCTGCTGTAGCACCCGAAGAGATGGCGCGTATCGCCGCTGCCATTGCTACCGAAATGCAACAGCATTCTGAATTGTATTGACATCAGGGATATACCCTACTTGACTACACCCCGAGGCTTATACCCCCGGGGTGTTTAAATAAAAACGAACTTTTGTTAGAAGTTCGCTAAATTTTATGAGATTAATCGTAACTTTGCGCGGTATGGACGCAAAGTTATTTTATGAGCAACTATTGCACGATGCCAATGACCGAATAGCGAGTCTCGGCAGTCGTGCCACCAAAATATCATGGCTGAGAATCGCATTGTTTGCGGCAACACTATGCGGCGTTTATTTCACATGGGGAACGACGACCGATTGCTGGATTGTTGTGGGCGTGGGTGTAACATTGTTTGTGACTGCGGCAAAGTATCACGACCGCTTGTTGCGGTTGCGGGCTGTCGAGGAGTCAAAACGCAGGCTTGCCGAGTCGCGCATCGCCGTAATCGAGGGGGATCTTTCCCGTCAACCGCTTGGCGAGAAGCATATAGATCAGATGCACCGGTTCAGCTATGACTTGGATCTGTTTGGCCGCTGTTCGCTCTTTTCCATGCTTGACTCGACGGCAACACCCGCCGGAGCTGACCGTCTCGCATCTTGGCTGAAAGAACCGCTGCTTGATGCTGACGCAATAGAGCAACGACAACGTGCTATCGATGAGTTATCGACAATGGCATCATTGCGCATCGACTTCCATGCCGCGGGAAAAACCATAGGTAGTGCCCGAGAAGTCGGCGACACCGATTTCAAAAAGCGACCGTCGTTTAAATTACCTATCTTGCTTACCGCAGCATCATATATCGCAGGTCCGTTGTTTGTCACTGCCGTACTGCTCGCTGCTACCGACATTATTCCGGGGCTGTGGGTAATGTGGCTGATGATAGGCTATCTGACACTTGCCGGCTGTTACAGCAAGCACATCGGCAAGTTGCATTCATGGCTAAACTCCACAGTAGAGAACCTTACGGCACGAGAAGCATTGTTTCGCCAAATCGAGAATGCTCCATTTAAATCGGCATTAACTACAGGCTTGCAAAATGAGTTTCAGCACAATGGTGAAAAAGCATCTCACCTCATAAAACAACTGTCGCGCCAGTTAAAATCGCTCGATCAAAGATATAACGCCGCCGGATTTCTCATTTTCAACGGCACTATGCTATGGGATTTCAGGGTGATAGGCAACATCAATCGCTGGCTGAACCGGCATGGCGATTGTCTCGACCGGTGGTACAGAGCCTTGGGAGAAATCGATGCCCTATGTGCATTGGCAACCTATGTATTTGAAAATCCCGAATATGTATATCCTTGTATCGACCGCGAAGGCAAGACGATAATGAAGGCCACGGATCTCGGACACCCGCTTATAGGCAAAAGCCGACGCGTGTGCAACCCGCTGCCCGAGATGCCGCAAAAATCATTTATCATAATCACCGGAGCCAACATGGCAGGCAAGAGCACCTATCTGCGCACGATAGGCATAAACTACCTGTTGGCTTTGATAGGCGCGCCGGTTGCCGCCACAGCAATGACATTCTCACCTACCAAACTTTTCACAGGGCTCAGAGCCAACGATTCGCTTGCCGACGGCGAGAGCTACTTTTTTGCCGAGCTTAAGAGACTTCAGGCTGTAGTCAAAGAGGCTTCAAACGGCGAGCCGATGTTTATACTGCTCGACGAAATATTGAGAGGTACAAACTCGGCCGACAAACAACGTGGTTCGCTCGCCTTGGTGAAACGGCTCATCACCCTGCCTGTTGCCGGAGTGCTCGCAACCCACGATTTGGTCTTGGGTGCACTCGCCGAGCAATACCCCGACAACGTATCATCTTATTGCTTCGAGGCTGAGATCAAGGGGGACAGCCTGACGTTTGACTACACCCTGCACAAGGGCATCGCTCATAACCTCAACGCCTATTTCCTTATGGAGAAAATGGGCATCGTTTAAACACAAAATATTATGTCGGAATTATCGCTATCAGAAATAAAAGAAATGCTCGACCGCGAGGCAACTCGCATAAATCATATCGATTTCATAGCTCAAGATCCTGTGCAATTTCCCCGTCGATTTGACCGGTTGCAAGACATCGAAATCGTGTCGTTGCTGAGTGCCACGATTGCCTGGGGAAACCGCAAAATGATATGCTCCAATTGCGAGAAAATGCTGTCGCTTATGGAGTACCGCCCACTGGACTACGTCATGGATAAAGGGTATGAAGAGTTGCCCGATATGAATATACACCGCACGTTTTTTGCCCGCAACCTGCGCCACTTTTTGCGAGGACTGCATAACATATACACCCGATATGGCTCGTTGCAGGAATACGCCCGAGAGAAAAAAATCGCCATGAGCGACTTCCCATCGTGGACGCTTGTCAAGGCTCTTAACGAAACCCTTGCCGAAGCCAACGGCGGAGAGCGCGACAGTCGCTGCCTCCCCGCAAATCTTGACACCACGGCACTGAAACGCATCAACATGGCATTGAGATGGCTTGTGAGAAACGACGGCATCGTCGATATGGGAGTGTGGGATGTCATCAAACCCTCGCAATTGTTTGTGCCGCTCGACGTGCATGTTGGCAACACCGCCCGGCAATTGGGACTGCTCACCCGCAAAGCAAATGACCGGCGAGCTACCGTCGAACTCACCGCCACACTGCGCATGATGCGCCCCGACGACCCGGTGTGGTATGACTACGCACTATTTGGCATCGACATCGAACACCAATACGCAAAATAGGTTATAAAAAGAGGAGGGGAAGGTGTGGTTTATTGCTTAAAAATCGTAACTTTGCAGAAATATTGGAACTTGAAGCTATGGAGCAGACAAATCGACGTGTGAAAAAAATAGCCGAAACGGTATCGGCGTTATCACGCCCTGAAAATTTGCATAGTGTTTGCCACATGAGGTGGCAAGGCGAGCCGTTGCCGTCGCAACGCGCTGTTGCTGAAATTGTTGAGTTGTGTCGCGCTCTTATATTTCCCGGTTTTTTTGGCGAAGGCGACGTGAGCCGCTACAATGTGGAGTATCACACCGGAATAAGGTGTGAACGCTTATATGCCGTGCTGACCAATCAGATCATGGCCGGCTTGTGTTTTAACGTTTCATGCAATGAGATTCCCGACTTGACCGAGATACAAAAGACGGCAGAGGACAAAGCCGAGGCATTTATATCCAATCTTCCGGAATTGCGCCGCATACTCACCACCGATGTGAAAGCCACTTTTCTTGGCGACCCGGCAGCCGAATCGACCGACGAGGTGATTTATTGCTATCCGGCGATAAGAGCCATCAGCAACTACCGCATCGCTCATGAACTTGTCAATCTGAATGTGCCCATTATTCCGCGCATGATAAGCGAACAGGCTCACAGCGAGACCGGTATAGACATTCATCCGGCAGCAAAAATCGGAGAGTCGTTCACGATAGACCATGGTACGGGCGTGGTTGTGGGTGCGACTGCCATAATCGGCAAGAATGTGAAGATTTACCAGGGAGTCACCCTTGGCGCAAAAAGTTTCGATACCGATGAGAATAATAATCCTATCAAAGGAATACCCCGACACCCGATTATCGGCGATAATGTGGTGATATATTCCAACACTTCTATCCTCGGGCGCATAACGGTGGGCGCAAATGCTGTAGTAGGCGGAAATATATGGGTGACCGAAGATGTTGCCGAGGGAGAAAAACTTGTGCAAGCAAAGGCAAACAATATACTAAGATTTAAGCAGTGATGAAAGAACGTTTTGAAATGGTGGCAAAAACATTCCAAGGATTGGAAGATGTACTTGCCGAGGAATTGAAAGGATTGGGAGCCGAGAATGTTGAAATCGGACGACGCATGGTGTCATTTGAGGGCGACAAGGAGATGCTTTATAAAGCCAACTTGTGTTGCCGCACAGCGTTGCGCATTCTCAAACCGGTATATAAGTTTATCGCAGGAGATACCGATTCGTTGTATGAAATGGTTAAAGAGTTTGACTGGACTCAGGTCTTATCGCTCGACAAAACATTTTCGATCGACTCAGTTGTCAATTCCGAAGATTTTTCCCATTCACGTTTTGTCACATATCGCGTAAAAGATGCCATTGTCGATTTCTTCAAGGACAAATACGGACCGGAGAAACGTCCCGGAGTGCGTCTTAAAGATGCCGATGTGATGATAAACGTTCACATCGCAAACGACCGCGTCACATTGTCGCTCGACTCATCGGGCGAGTCGCTGCATAAACGCGGCTACCGTGTGGCACAGACCGATGCTCCGATCAATGAGGTGCTTGCCGCCGGCATCATACTCAAGAGCGGCTGGAAGGGAGATTGTCCTCTGGTCGATCCGATGTGTGGCTCCGGTACATTCCTTGTTGAAGCGGCATTGATAGCTGCCAATATCAACCCCGGTGTCTACCGCAAGGCATTTGCTTTTGAGCAATGGCCCGACTTTGACGAGGAATTATTTGACCGTCTTTATAACGATGATTCAGGCGAACGGGTGTTTGAGCACAAAATATACGGTGCCGACATCTCTCCCAAAGCAGTGGCTATCGCCGAGCGCAACATAAAGCAGGCAGGTGTCGCCAAATACATCGGCCTGCAAATAAAATCAATTTCCCAATGGGAAGAAGCTCCCGAAAACTGCTTTGTCATCACCAATCCTCCTTACGGCGAACGCATAAGCGCCGATGACATGGAGGGGCTTTACGAAACAATAGGGACAAAGCTCAAGCATGTATTCAAAAGTCATACCTGGATAATCGGCTACCGAGATGAGTATTTCAAGAAGATAGGGCTTGCTCCGTCGTCAAAAACGCCTATACTCAATGGCGCGCTTGAATGTGAATTGCGTGAATATGTGATATTTGACGGTGATTACAAGACATTCCGCAGCGAAGGCGGTTCGATTAAAAACGAGAAGAAAGAAGCTCCACGCGACCGCAAGTCAAAACGAGTGAGCGACAGCCAATGGAAAGCCGATGCACGCCGAAAAGGCATGGGCGGCAAGGAATCGCGTGGCGAAAAGAAAGGACCGCGCAACCCGCTTGAAGTAAAATACCAGGCTAAGCCCAAAGGACGCGAGCGCAAAGAGGCTAAGGATGAAACCGAATTTGAAAATCCGTTGGCATCACGCCGCAACGAAAACGCCCTCAAATCAATACTCGGGCGCACTCCGTCGTTGCCCAAATCCGACGGCCCGTTCATGCGCACCCGCCGAGGCTGGAGACGTCCTAATACCAATAATGAAGAAACAGATAATAACGAAAACAAGTAACACTCTAACATGGAAAAAACAGATATACTTTTGCTTGGGTCGGGAGGTCGTGAGTCGGCTCTCGCATGGAAAATGAGTCAAAGCCCATTGTTGGGCAAACTATATATTGCGCCGGGAAATGGCGGCACATCGCAGTATGGAACCAATGTGGCGCTTTCTCCGCTTGATTTTCCCGCTATAAAAGAATGGGTGAATGCCAATGGCGTGAAAATGATAGTTGTAGGCAACGAAGATCCGTTGGTGAAAGGTATATATGATTATTTTGAGCAAGATGACATTCTTGTCGTAGGTCCGTCAAAGGCTGGCGCGGCACTCGAAGGCAGTAAAGATTTTGCCAAGCAATTTATGGTTAAAAACAATATCCCGACGGCCCGCTACCGTAGTTTTACAGCCGAAACGATCGAAGAAGGCTACCGATTCCTTGAAGAATTGCAAGCACCGTATGTGCTGAAAGCCGACGGTCTGGCAGCCGGTA
>CAZBUT010000105.1:0-5956 GCA_964495165.1 uncultured Muribaculaceae bacterium
ACAAAGACAAAAAGATGCCAAAGAAAAACATAAAGTTCACAAAAGAATCGTTCCCTGCAACTATTGTTTAACTAATTCGTGGAATTATAGAAATTCCCAAGTAGGTTTCTTATGGAAAACGGATTTTTCAGGGTTGCGGCTGTTGCCCCTTCAGTGAATGTCGCCGACTGCGACTACAATACCGATTGCATTATAGCAGAGTGTAACAAACTCAATGCGCGACATGTGCGCTTGGCGGTGTTTCCCGAAATGTCGATTACCGGTTATACTTGCGCCGATCTTTTCCATTCATCGGTGTTGCTTGATGCAGTTGAGTCGGGCTTGAAACGCATCATAGAGGCATCTCGCGACTGGGACATGGCTGTTGTGGTAGGTGCTCCGGTATCGGTCAACAATAACCTGTATAACTGCGCAATTGTGATATATGACGGACATATCATAGGTGCTGTGCCCAAAATTTACGTGCCTGAGTATAACGAGTTTTATGAGAAACGCTGGTGGAAAAGCGGCTGCGGTATAAATTGCACAACCGAGATAGCGGGACAGTCGGTGCCTTTCGGAGCGCAATTGATATTCAAACTCGGCAATGTGACATTTGCCGCTGAAATATGTGAGGATTTATGGTCGCCTATCCCTCCCTCGACTTATGCCGCAATGGCAGGAGCGCAAATCATACTGAACTTGTCGGCATCGAACGACCTCGCAGGCAAATATACCTACCTTAAGAGCCTTATATCACAACAATCGGCAAGATGCCTCTCGGCATACGTTTACGCCGGAGCGGGATATGGGGAATCCTCGACCGATGCGGTATTTGACGGGAAAGCGGTTATTGCCGATAACGGTGCAATATTATCTGAAGCCGACCGCTGGACACAAGCAGCAAAAACGGTGATTAGCGACATCGACATCGATGCGTTGAACCGCGATAGAATGCACATAAATACGTTTAACGATTGCGCGGCGTATGAAGGCGTTACATCTGAATATGTAACAATAATAGCTGATGATAAAGACCTGCATCACAGCGACAATGATGAGTTGCTGCGAGACGTGAATCCGTTGCCTTTTGTGCCGATGACCGACAGTGATGCACGATGTGACGAAATAATAAATATACAGGTTGCCGGTCTTATGCGCCGATTGGACGCGACTCACACCAAATCGCTTGTTGTAGGTATTTCCGGCGGACTTGATTCAACTCTTGCTCTGCTCGTCGCTGTAGAAGCGTTTAACCGGTTGGGATTGCCAGCCGAGGGTATTCTTGCAGTGACGATGCCGGGATTTGGCACTACAAACCGCACTTGCAATAACGCAAAATCACTAATGCAGCGGCTCGGTGTGTCGATGAAAGAAATTTCAATTGTGCCGGCTGTTACACAGCATTTCAATGATATAGAGCATGATGTTAATTGCCATGACGTGACCTTCGAAAACTCGCAAGCACGTGAACGCACACAGATATTGATGGATCTTGCAAACAAGTCGGGTGGCATGGTGCTTGGCACGGGTGATTTGTCGGAGTTGGCTCTCGGGTGGGCTACATACAATGGCGACCACATGTCGATGTATGGTGTTAATGCCGGTGTCCCCAAGACTTTGGTTTCAAGATTGGTGAAACGCTTTGCCATGCGGTCGGAGGACAAGATTTTGCATGACACTCTCATTGACATAATCGACACGCCTATAAGTCCCGAACTTATACCAGCCGATGAACATGGCAACATTAAGCAAAAGACAGAAGACTTGGTAGGACCATACCAATTGCATGACTTCTTTCTATATAATGTATTGCGCTATGGATATTCGCCACGCAAAATCTTCTTTTTGGCTCATCATGCTTTTAAGGGTGAATTTGGCGATGATGTGATAAAACATTGGCTGAGGACATTCTTCCGGCGGTTTTTCACGCAACAATTCAAACGTTCGTGTATGCCTGACGGTCCAAAAGTGGGTAGCGTGTGTCTGTCGCCGCGTGGAGATTGGCGTATGCCCTCTGATGCCTCATCGGCGTTGTGGCTCAAAGAGTGTGACACCTTGTGATATTTCTATAACCGTTAAAAACGGCATATGCGGGTTATTATTCCCAGCAACGTGTTTTATCGGCGATTTCAGGAATTGTTGATGAATGATATGTGGGTTCGTATCCGCGCAGTTTCTGTGTGCGGTAATCATTCAGCAGAATAATGGCGTACTTGCCGAGTATAACGATTGCCACAAGGTTGCATAGCGTCATAAGTCCCATAGTAATATCGGCCAACGCCCATACGAAGTCAAGCTGAGATACCGCTCCAACCATAACCATTGCTCCAACTGCAATGCGATACACATATAGTCCCCATTTGCGTCGTGATATAAACTGAATGTTGGTTTCTCCGTAATAGTAATTCCCGATTATGCTTGTGAACGCGAAAAGGAAAATGGCGATTGTCACAAACAGCGAACCCATTGAGCCCACTTCGCTCTCTAACGCATCTTGTGTCAGTTCTATTCCTGAATTGCCGTTGCCATATACTCCGCTGCAGAGTATAATGAAAGCGGTGCATGTACACACAATTAAGGTGTCGGTATATACGGCGATTGTCTGTACAAGACCTTGTTTGACAGGGTGGCTTACCGAAGCCGTGGCAGCTACATTGGGAGCAGACCCCTCTCCTGCTTCGTTACTGAAAAGACCGCGTTTAATACCCATGAGCATGGCCATGCCAATACCACCTCCTACGGCTGAGTTAAAGTCAAAAGCCTCGGTGACAATCAATTTTAATATTGCCGGCAATTCTGTGATATTCATGCCTATTATAAAAATAGCGAGCAAAATGTATAATATGGCCATTATAGGCACTATAACTTCGCTGAAACGCGATATGCGCTGAATGCCGCCACTGATGATAACAAGTGAAATAGCTGTCAGTGCAATTCCTGTAGCAGTTGTAGACCAACCAAATTCCGAGAAGGTGGCAGCTGCAATCGTATTTGACTGCACGGAGTTGTAAGCAAGTCCGAATGTAACAGATATGAGTATAGCAAACAATACTGCATACCAATTTTTACCTATTCCGTATTTTATATAGTAGGCAGGACCTCCCATATATGATTTTTCGCCTCTTATCTTGTAAAGTTGGGCAAGTGTTGACTCGATAAACGCATTTGCCGATCCAAGCAATGCAATAACCCACATCCAAAAAACAGAACCGGCTCCACCTATGGCTATTGCGGTCGCTACGCCTGCAAGATTGCCTGTGCCGACACGGCTGGCAATTGAAACGGCAAAAGCCTGAAAAGAACTTACGGTGCGATTGCTTTCAACATTGGCATCTCGGCTGTCATTGTCGCGCTTTCCCGAGCGCACGAGTAATCTTACCATTTCTTTGACCATGGTAAATTGCGCGCCACGTGTTCTTATCGTGAAATAGGCTGCAGTGAGTAGCAGTACTGCTATGAGCAGATAATTCCACATGTAATCGTTTATGGCATTTAGAAATGTCATCATATGGGCTGTCTATTTTTGTTCACCAGGAATGGAAACCGGCAAGACCTTAATAGAGTCTTGAACGGCTGTGACTGAGTCGGTTTCTTGTCTCTTCTTGCGTCGCAAGAATGAGAACATATTATCGAAATCGCGTTTGAACACAACGCCGACACCTTGAGTGCTTAACGCTGTTTTTACATAATAATTCTGATCATTGTATCGGTTGTAGGCTTTGAGTCTGATGTTTCCTGACCGATTAAGAAGATACTCGATGTCGAAGTCTCCGATAAATGAGTTGTTGTTCATCGCCTTGTCTCTGTAACCGAAGTTTCCGTTAAACAGCAATCGGTTGTTGAGCAATCGGCTTGACAAAGCCAAATCAACCTCTACATCAGAGAAATCACCTTTGTCGCTTCTGAAGTTTGGCGAAATATTCCAATTATCGCTCAACTCGCCAAGGATATTGCTCAACTGAGACGAAATTGTCGATGACGCCACCGATATAAGCTCGTTTCCCTGCGTTGTGGAAGCCATATATTCAGGCGTGTAGAAGCGGTTCAATGCCAATAGGTATATAATCTGTCGGCTCATCATATCATCGGTACTGATAATACTTTTGACTTTGCGGTAAACGTCCTGAGACAGTGTGGGGAAGCCTAAGTCAAATTTCACGTCGGGCTGACGCATATCGCCGGTGATATACATTTTGGCTTGAACGGGAACGTTGGTGCGGTTTAGATCTTTGTCCTGCAAAAACGACTCATCGAGGTCGCTGAGGTTGGCATTGAGTGGATATATCGCATCGATTTTAAGCTCGGCGGCAAGAGGGTCTTTGTCAAATCGTATATAGCTGCCGTTGTCAATAATAAAATCTTTTATTATGATGTCTTGAAGAGTGAAGTTATATTTACCGTCTTGTAAAACGTATGTACCATACATAAACAGGTCTTCATTTTCTGAGGCATAGGTCATGTGCAGATCTCCTGAACCATGTGCTCTGATGCGGTCGCCACCAATAGGATCCATGACCAGCACCATTTCGACCTCGGGGGTAGCGGCAATTTGTATATCCATGTTATAATTGGTGATAGAGGTTTGTTGGCGTTGACGCTCTGCTATTATCGCTTCAAGTTGCTTCACCTTTTCAAGTTTCGGGTCAATGGGTATGATGTTGTCTTGAACCGACATTTTATTCCGGTCTCGGAATGTGATGAAGTTGTATTCGGCAGCTTCTTCGGCATCGGATAGCACAAATGTAAACGTTGATTTAGGAGCGGTTGACATTTTCACCTTAATATCGACGTTTCCGGGATAGCCGGTCACTGTTGCCGAGCCGTTTCCGTATATGCGGCCAAACCATAGCGGATTGCGTGCCTCTGTCTCGTCATAGCTCAAAAAGTTTACGGCATCGGTAATACGGAATTCATATTCCGGACGTTTGAAACAATAGTGCTTTAAATGACCTCCGAGTTTGGCTTTGTTGCCGTACATGTCTTTCAATTCGATTCCTTCAAATTCTATGTACCCCGGTTTCAGATGCACCGAGTCGGTTGCTGTGTAATATGTGTTTGTGAAATCTATTTTGAGTCTCAAATCTTCGGCAAATATATCTCCGGTCATGTCGATATACTTGAAATTGCCCCACAAACGTGCATCGCCCGAGGCATATCCGGTGACCTCTTTGGCAAACGCCGACATAAACGGGTTCATAAATCCAACGTTTATCTTATCGGCTTTGAACCGGAAGTCGAGCGAGTCGTTCATTGGGAATATCGCTCCGTTGATATATGATTCACGATTGTTGGGCTGATTTATTGTCGCGTCGATAGTAACAGCTTTTTCTTCATTTACCCAACGGCTTTTTATCAAAGCATTTCCAAGTACGGCGTAGTTGTAGCTAAGCCCCTTTACTTGCAGTCCGGGGGTGTCGAGGTGTGGCTCTTTTGAGAATAGATTTGACGCATTAAATGTACCGGTTGCCGTACCGCCAAACATTACATTATTTATAGCCAATGTCTCAAACACATAATCGAGATTTACATTTAATAACTTGAGCAGAAGCCGGTCATTGGGATCGGGAGATGCTTTGCCTTCAAGAGTGATGTATTGATTGTCGCGTCTCACATCAAAGCCTTTAACCGAGACCTCTTTGCCTGCTACAGAAATATGTGCAGGGTTTATAGTCCAAACTGTGTCGTTAAACACAAGTTCACTGCGGTTTATGTCAATGTCGGCGGTAAGTGACTGACCGTTTTCATCAATGGTTTTGCCAAATAATGTTGAGAGGCTCACATTGCCGTTAAAGGCTCTTTGACGGTTTATTTCCCACGAAATGTCTGTGTCAAGACGATTATCCCCGCCATTGCAATCCACGGCGATATTGGCTTCCCCGTTTTTGGTAGGCATGAGAGTCGTTATATAAAATTGACACATGTCGCTTAAACTATCTACGTCAAATCTTATGGCAGAATTTTTTATCAATTTGTA
>CAZBUT010000106.1:0-5915 GCA_964495165.1 uncultured Muribaculaceae bacterium
ACTACGACAAATTTAGCCGACATACGCATATCTCTGTTATCCAACAAATTAGCTCCTACAGCAGAATCTATAACTAAATTTTTCTTCAAATATGGAAATTTTTCTTCAAAAAAATTTTGCGATTAAACAAACAGTTATTACTTTTGTTGCGAAATGAAACTTATATAATTGCGAAACGCAAAACATCATGGCACAAACCGAAAACAAACACTATGACGTAATCATAATAGGAGGTGGCGCAACCGGAGCCGGTACTGCCCGAGATTGTGCTATGCGTGGACTGAAAGTGCTTTTAGTCGAGCGGTTGGACTTCACAGCAGGTGCAACAGGTCGCAACCACGGATTGCTTCATAGCGGTGCGCGATATGCAGTTACCGACCAGGAGTCGGCATCGGAATGCATAAAAGAAAACATGATTTTGCGTCGCATTGCGCGCCATTGCGTCGAGGATACAGGCGGATTGTTTATCACACTGCCCGAGGACGACATGGGATATCAATCAACATTTGTCGACTCTTGCCGCAAAGCAGGCATCGATGCACAGATAATCGACCCCGCCGATGCGTTGCGCCAAGAACCTGCAATAAACAAGGATATAATAGGTGCGGTAAAAGTACCCGACGGCTCAATCGACCCGTTCAGGCTCACCACAGCCAATGTGGTCGATGCCCGGATACATGGAGCTGATGTGCTGACATATCACGAAGTCGTTGAATTTATAAGAACTCAAAATCGCATAGAGGGCGTAAAACTACGCCATTCCCATACCGGCAAAGAAGCAATAGCGTATGCAGGGGTTGTGATTAACGCAGGTGGAATATGGGGACACAATATAGCCCACATGGCAGGTGTTTCTGTGAATATGTTTCCGGCCAAAGGTTCATTGATTATCTTCGGGCACAGAGTAAATAATATGGTCATAAACCGTTGCCGCAAGCCGGCCGATGCCGACATTCTCGTTCCCGGAGACACAATATCGTTGATAGGTACGACATCAAGCCGCATTCCTTACGACCAAATAGACAATAACGACGTCACTCCTGAAGAGGTTGACGTATTGATGAGAGAAGGGCAAAAACTTGCGCCTTGCCTTGCATATACCCGCATTTTGAGAGCATACTCAGGAGTAAGACCTTTGGTTGCTGCCGACAACGACCCGTCGGGGCGCAGCATAAGTCGCGGCATCGTGTGTCTCGACCATGCAAAACGTGACGGACTTGAGGGCTTTATCACAATCACCGGAGGCAAACTCATGACCTACAGATTGATGGCAGAATGGGCGACAGACCTTGCCTGCCGCAAACTCAACCACACCGGAAAATGCAAAACCGCCGAGACCCCGCTTCCCGGGTCTGAACCACAACACCGCCATGGCAAATCGCGCTCTCATATAATAGAATTGAGCACAGAGCAAAAAGCCGCCGAAGGCCGCCATGGCACGATGAGCCGCTACATTTCATCAAACAATGACTGTGATGATGCTTTGGTGTGTGAATGCGAACAGGTTTCTGTGGGCGAGATAAACTACGCCATAGACCAATTACATGTTCACAACCTCGTGAATCTGCGCCGCCGCACCCGCATGGGAATGGGAACGTGCCAAGGCGAGTTGTGTGCTTGTCGCGCTGCCGGATTGCTCGACAACGCAAATACCTGCGCCGACCGCACATTATCTGATCTCGCGTCGTTTCTCAATGAACGTTGGAAAGGAATGCACCCGATTGCATGGGGAGAAACACTTGTAGAAATTCAATTCACCTCTTGGCTTTATAACGGAGTGTGCGGATTGGATCAAATTGTCAAACAAAACGAAAACAAATAAGACGCCATGTCCATGAAATACGAAACTATTATAATCGGAGGCGGACTGAGCGGATTGCTCAGCGGCATAGCGCTTGCCCGCAGTGGACGCAGCGTTGCAATCATTTCGGCAGGACAAAGCGCCCTGCATTTCAGCTCCGGTTCTTTTGAACTTTTAAACCGTGCGGTCAATCCGCTTGAGGGTCTTGAAAGCCTTGATGATTCTCACCCATACCGTAAAATCGGGAAAGAACTTCTCATTAAATACACCAATGATTTTGTGACTTTCGCCACTGAGGCCGGCATGAAAATCAACGGCGTTGCGACAAGAAACCATTACAGACTCACCCCGATAGGATTACTCAAACCGGCATGGCTCACATTGGACGACTATGCGGCGTTTGACAACGACGTGCATCTGCCATGGCGCAAAGTTGCAATATTCAACCTCAACGGGTATCTGGATTTTTACCCGAAATTCTTGATAAGCGGTTTGAGCAAAAAAGGTATTGAGTGTGAGGTCTCGACTTTGACAATACCTCAACTCGAAAACCTGCGCAAAAGCACAACAGAAATGCGAGCCGCCAACATTGCAAGGGTCATGACCGGCGAGACAATCTCGGCAATAGCCAAAGAGATAAATGCCCACATAGGAGCCGTCAATGCCGTGCTGATGCCCGCAGCGTTTGGATTGTTTGACAACTCACCGGTCGAGCAATTGCGATCACTTGTCAATGTACCCGTATATTTCGTTCCAACGATGCCGGCGTCTGTTCCCGGAGTGCGTACACAGATACAATTGCGCAAATATTTCCAGCAACTTGGCGGAACATATTTCATCGGCGACAACGTGACCGAAGGCACACTTAACGGCAACCGGCTTGAAAGCATCACAACAATGAACCACGGCGATATGGAATTTACTGCCGACAATTTCATTCTTGCAACAGGGAGTTTCTTCAGTCACGGCATCATTGCAAGCCAAGCCAATGTTTATGAACCGATATTCGGTCTTGATGTCGAAGCCCACGACCAACGAGAGAATTGGTGTAACATCGACTTATACAAAGAGCAACCATATATGAAATATGGCGTGATAACCGATGCCGGCTTCCATGCGATGACAGGAGGCGTGACAATAGAAAACGTATATGCCGCAGGTTCAATACTTGCAGGTCAAAACGCAATAGAAGAAGGTTGCGGTGCCGGCGTGGCGATTACCACAGCACTACATGTTGCCAATCAAATCATAAACGCTTAACACGCATAGGACTATGAATTATCTGAAAAGCAACATAAGCGAAAATAATTTTGAACAGTGTGTCAAATGTACCATATGCACGGTTTACTGCCCTGTAACTGCTGTCAATCCCGAATACCCGGGGCCAAAACAAGCAGGACCCGACGGCGAACGCTACCGATTGAAAAAACCTTCGTTCTATGACGAAGCATTAAAATACTGCCTCAACTGCAAGCGCTGTGAAGTTGCATGTCCGTCAAATGTAAAGATAGGCGACATCATACAGACAGCCCGCATCAAATACAGCAAAAAATCGCCGGCTTTGCGCGATATTATACTTGCCAACACCGATTTTGTTGGCTCGATAACGACTAAGATGGCTCCGATTGTCAATGCCACTTTAGGGTTGAGACCGGTAAAAAAGATTATGGATTCGGTATTGGCAATCGACAGCCATCGTTCGTTTCCCGCCTATTCCTCGTGCAAGTTTACCGATTGGTATAACAAACACGCAAAAGCGGCGCAAGAACACTATCCCAACCATGTGACATTTTTTCATGGCTGTTATGTCAACTACAATTATCCTCAACTCGGAAAAGATTTAGTGACAATCATGAATGCCGTGGGCTATGGCGTGCATCTTCTTGAAGGCGAGCGATGCTGCGGAGTGGCAAAGATTGCCAACAATCTCATAAAACAAGCCAAACGCGATGCCGAAAACAACATCGGCGCTATAAGAAAATCGGTTTCAAAAAACCACGTTGTGATTGCTACAAGCTCAACATGCACATTCACCATGCGTGATGAGTACCCGCATCTGTTAGGCGTTGACAATGCCGATGTGCGTGACAGCATCACCCTGGCAACCCGATATATATACCAATTGGTAGCAGAAGGCAAAATCAAACTTGTGTTCCGCAATGACTTCAAAAAGCGCATTGCCTATCACACACCTTGCCACATGGAAAAACTCGGGTGGTCGATTTATTCCACATCGTTGCTTAAAATGATACCGGGGCTTGAACTTGTGATGCTCGATTCCCAATGTTGCGGTATCGCAGGAACATACGGATTCAAAAAAGAGAACTACCGCTATTCTCAAGCTATAGGGCAGTCGCTCTTTAAGCAAATCGAGGATTCAGGAGTTGAAGTCGTAGCTACCGATTGCGAGACCTGCAAGTGGCAAATAGAGATGTCGACATCAGTTTGCGTAGAAAATCCCGTTTCTATATTAGCACAAGCCTTGGACATCGATGCAACAATAAAAGCCAACAGCACATATGTCAAATAACCTAATGCATTATAAACTAACTTAATATATTAACCTAAATCGTAAATATTATGTGGAAATTTTTAGCGCCACCGGCTCATAAGCCGGAGCAAACCGGAGCAGAAGCAGATGCTCGTTACAAGAAATTGCGGTGGCAGGTATTCATGGGTATATTCATCGGATATGCCGGTTTCTACATCGTGCGTAAAAACTTCTCTATGGCAATCCCCGAATTGGCACAATTCGGCTTTGAAAAAGGAGAGTTGAGTATCGTGTTGTCAATGAATGCCATTGCCTATGCATTGTCAAAATTCTTAATGGGTAGCGTATCTGACCGCAGTAATGCCCGCGTATTCCTCCCGTTGGGTCTTGTGTTGGCATCTATCGCCATGATGTTCATGATTGTTCCCGTAGTGGCTTTCGGGCCTGAGCAAAAAGGTCTTGCAATCGGCGTAATGGCAATTCTTAACTTCCTTGTAGGCTGGTTCAACGGTATGGGTTGGCCTCCGTGCGGTCGAGTGATGACCCACTGGTTCTCTATCAAAGAGCGAGGCACAATGATGTCGATATGGAATTGCGCCCATAACGTGGGCGGTGCATTGGTTGGTCCGATGGCTGTTTACGGTGCCGTGTGGTTTGGCTCTTGGTTCTACGGCGCACAAGAAAATCTTTACTTCTTGATCGGAACATACGCATTCCCCTCGGCCGTAGCTATATTTATCGCAATTTTGGCTTATGTTCTCATTCGCGACACGCCTCAATCATGTGGACTTTCGACAATCGAAAAATGGCGCAATGACTACCCCAAAAACTACAGCGAAAAGCATGAGACAGTATTGACTACCCGTGAAATCTTCTTCAAATATGTATTCAACAACAAATTGCTATGGTACATTGCAGTAGCCAATGCATTTGTTTACATGGTGCGTTACGGCTGTTTAGACTGGGCACCGACATTCCTCAAGGAAGCTCAAGGTTACGACATCAAGCAAGCAGGTTGGGCTTACTTTGCCTATGAATTTGCTGCCATTCCCGGCACACTCGTTTGCGGTTGGTTGAGCGACAAGGTGTTTAACGGACGCCGCGCGTTGCCCACAATCATCTTCATGGCACTCGTTGCCGTATTCATCTATTTGTATTGGCAGTTCTCCGACAATTTCATGATGGTTACAATCTCACTCATCGCCATCGGATTCTTCATCTATGGTCCGGTAATGCTCATTGGCGTTCAGGCTCTTGACCTTGCTCCAAAAAATGCTGCCGGAACAGCTGCCGGACTGACCGGATTCTTCGGTTACTTCTTTGGTACGGCAATTCTTGCCAATATCGTTATCGGTTATGTTGCCGAACACGCCGGTTGGGACTGGACATTCATTTTGCTCATTGTGGCATGTGTATTGTCTATCATTCTTATGGCGCTGACTTATAAAGATGAGCAATATCTCGTTGAAAACAATAAAAAATAATAAACCAATTACTAACATTAACAAATTTAAATCTTATGCGAAAAAATCTATTCCATTCAGGCTTAGCAACTATCGCTACGGTTACATTGTTTGGCGCAGGATTCATGTCTTGTACCGATGATACAGTGACCGATCCCTA
>CAZBUT010000107.1:0-5912 GCA_964495165.1 uncultured Muribaculaceae bacterium
TGAAGAAGTGAGTACTTTGATAACCGACCCATCTGTTATTGCCGACATGAAGCGCTATGTGCGCTTAACAAAAGAATATAAAGACCTCGAAAAATTAACGGGTGCAACACGTTTATATCGTCAATTACTCGACAATATAACTGAAGCACGCAACATTTTGGACTCGGAGAATGATGAAGAAATGCGCGCTATGGCAAAAGAGGAACTTGACATTTCAACCTCTCGCCTTCCCCAATTAGAAGAAGAAATTAAATTATTGCTCATTCCGGCTGATCCTGAAGACGGCAAGAATGCCATTGTTGAAATCAGGGGCGGCACAGGAGGTGATGAAGCGGCAATATTTGCAGGTGACTTGTTTAAAATGTATAGTAAATATTGCGAATCAAAAGGGTGGAATATCGCAGTCACAAGTTTTAATGAAGGTACCGCAGGCGGTTTCAAAGAAATAGTGTTTGCCGTAAGTGGCGATGGTGTTTACGGCACACTAAAATATGAAAGCGGTGTACATCGTGTGCAAAGAGTGCCCGCGACTGAAACTCAAGGACGCGTACACACCTCGGCAGCAACAGTGGCAGTACTGCCCGAAGCCGAAGAATTTGATGTTGAAATAAATGAAGGCGAAATCAAATGGGACACTTTCAGAAGTGGAGGCGCAGGCGGTCAGAATGTAAACAAAGTTGAGTCAGGAGTTCGGCTTAGATACATTTGGAAGAATCCGGTCACAGGCGAAAGCGAAGAAATATTAATTGAATGTACTGAGACTCGAGATCAGCCTAAGAACAAAGAACGAGCGCTAAGTCGATTACGCACATTTATATACGACAAAGAACATCAAAAATACCTTGATGACATAGCGTCTCGACGCAAAACAATGGTTTCTACCGGTGACCGCTCGGCAAAAATACGCACATACAACTATCCACAAGGGCGTATAACCGACCACCGAATTAATTATACAATATATAATCTGCAGGCATTTGTTGACGGCGATATTCAAGATTGTATCGACCAACTTATTATTGCAGAAAATGCAGAGAAATTAAAAGAAAACGAATTATAAACACCCCCCTAAAAATATGAAAAGAACCGAATTAGTAGAAAATATACGCAGAAAAGGTTCATTCCTATGCGTAGGTCTTGACCCTGACATCAAGAAAATTCCTGAGCATTTGCTCAATGATGAAGATCCATTGTTTTCGTTTAATAAAGCAATAATAGATGCTACGGCCGAATATGCTGTTGCCTACAAACCAAATCTCGCTTTTTATGAAAGTTTGGGGGTAACAGGCTGGGTATCACTTGAAAAAACGATTAAACATCTCAAAGAGCACCACACCGATCAATTTATAATAGCTGATGCTAAACGTGGAGACATAGGAAATACATCGCAATTATATGCTCGCAGTTTTTTTGAACATCTCGATGTAGATGCCATAACCGTAGCTCCTTATATGGGGGAAGACAGTGTCACACCGTTCCTCGGTTACGAAGGCAAATGGGTCATTTTATTGGCATTAACCTCTAATAAAGGTTCTCATGACTTTCAATTTATCGCCGACAACAATGGCAAACGTCTATTTGAACGTGTTCTTGAGACATCTGCAAAATGGGCTTCCGACGAAGAAATGATGTATGTTGTTGGTGCAACACAAGGAGAAATGTTTAAAGACATCAGAGCTGTATCTCCCAATAGTTTTCTATTGGTTCCAGGAGTTGGCGCTCAAGGAGGAAGTCTCGAAGATGTTGCCAAATATGGAATGATCAAAGATTGTGGTTTACTTGTCAACTCTTCTCGCGGAATAATATACGCCTCTAAGGGTGAAGATTTTGCTCAAGCAGCAGCTGCTGAAGCCAAGAAACTGCGAGATGCAATGTATAACCTACTAAAATCGCATAACATCATTTAGGGCTTATTAATGCTGCATGTTTCAGAAAAATAAAGTAAATTTGCACTTTCAGAAACGAAATAACCATAACTACTAAATTATAACTAAAATGACAATCGACAATTACAAGTTTGCCGGAAAAAAGGCAATCGTTCGCGTTGACTTCAATGTTCCCTTAGATGAGAACGGAAAAATCACTGACGACACACGTATTCGTGGAGCACTTCCCACTCTCAAAAAAATCCTTGCTGACGGTGGGGCGCTTATCATCATGTCTCATATGGGTAAGCCCAAAGGCAAAGTAAATGCTAAATTTTCTCTTGCTCAGATCAAAGATGCAGTAGCCGCAGCTCTTGGTACTGACGTAAAATTTGCACCCGATTGTGCAAAAGCTGCTGAAGCCGCTGCAGCCCTTAACCCCGGCGAAGTATTGTTGCTTGAAAACCTTCGTTTCTATCCTGAGGAAGAAGGCAAACCTGTAGGCATCGACAAAGAAGATCCCGCATACGAAACAGCCAAAAAAGAAATGAAAGCAAGCCAAAAAGAGTTTGCTAAAACTCTCGCAAGCTATGCCGACTGCTACGTTAACGATGCATTTGGAACCGCACACCGTAAACATGCTTCAACTGCAGTTATTGCCGACTATTTTGACGCCGACAACAAAATGCTTGGTTTCTTGATGGAAAAAGAAGTAAATGCTGTTGATGCAGTACTTAGCGATATTAAACGCCCCTTCACAGCTATCATGGGAGGTTCAAAAGTATCAACTAAGATAGGTATTATAGAAAACCTCATGGATAAAGTTGACAACTTAATCCTTTGCGGTGGTATGACATATACTTTTGCAAAAGCTCAAGGCGGAAAAATAGGACTCTCTATATGCGAAGACGATAAACTTGACTTGGCTCTTGACATCATGAAAAAAGCGAAAGAGAAAGGCGTAAACCTTGTTCTCGGAACCGATTGTGTTGCAGGTGACAAGTTCAGCAATGATGCCAACACTCAAGTAGCATCTGTCATGGACATACCCGAAGGTTGGGAAGGTATGGATGCCGGTCCTGATACCCGCAAAGCATTTGCCGATGCAATCAAAGGTGCAAAAACCATTCTTTGGAACGGACCAGCCGGTGTATTTGAATTCGATACATTCGCTGTTGGATCAAAAGCTGTAGCCGATGCAATTGTTGAAGCGACTGCAAATGGCGCTTTCTCGCTTGTTGGTGGTGGCGACTCTGTTGCGTGTGTTAACAAATTTGGCTTGGCCGATAAAGTTTCTTATGTTTCAACAGGTGGAGGAGCCCTTCTCGAAGCAATCGAAGGAAAAGTGCTTCCCGGTATTGCTGCAATCAAAGACTAATAAACATACTTTTTATTCATAAAAACGAGGACTTGTCGAAATAGGCAAGTCCTCGTTTTCATTTGCGATATTAGGTACAAATAGGTACTTTTTCAGGCAAAACTCATCACACGCGCCAAAATGTACACAAAATAAAAAAAATACTCAACCATTAAATCGGGAAGATTCTTTTGCAATGTATCAAATAATTAGTAATTTTGTACGGTTATACCAAGGACAATATCCATAAAAAACATCATACATAAAACATTATACACTAAACTATAATTTTAAACCAAATCATGGCAGAAAAGAAAGAAAAATTGTTCGAACAATTTCCTGCTGTATCTACCGAAGAGTGGAAAGCCAAAGTTGATGCCGATCTTAAAGGCGTCCCCTTTGAAAAGAAATTGGTATGGAGAACAAATGAAGGTTTCAATGTTCAGCCGATGTATCGTGCTGAAGATATTGAAAATCTCAAAACGACTGATTCTCTTCCAGGAGAATACCCCTATGTTCGTGGCACTCGCACCGACAACGATTGGTTGACTCGCCAAGAAATCATTGCTGAAACTCCGGCTGAAGCCAATGCAAAAGCGCTTGAAGTACTTGGCAAAGGAGTTACTTCTCTTGGCTTTAAGGTTAAAAACGCCGATGATGTTGCAGTACTGCTTAAAGGGATCGACCTTGCAAAGGTTGAAATCAACCTTTGTTCATGCGTCAAACATGCCGCAGAAGTCGCAACCGCCCTTGTCGCTGCAGTAAAAGCAGCAGGCGCTGAATCAACATTCAAAGGTTCAATCGACTTCAATCCATGGAAAAAAGCTTTGAAACATGGCGTTGAATATCCAGGTGACATTGTTAAAGAGGCTGTAGATATTCTTGAAATTGCTAAAGATGTTCCCGGATTGCGAGTTCTCGCAGTAAACTCTGTTATGTTTAACAACGCCGGTGCTTATATATTCCAAGAGCTCGGATATGCTCTTTCTTGGGGTGCAGAGTGGCTCACCCTACTCACCGATGCAGGTGTTGCAGTTGATGAAGTTGCAAAACGCATCAAATTCAACATGGGTATCTCTTCTAACTATTTTATGGAACTTGCAAAATTCCGTGCCGCACGTATGTTGTGGGCTCAAATCGTCGAGCAATACAAACCGGAATGCAAATGTTCATGCAAAATGATGGCTCACGCAGTAACATCAGAGTTCAACCAAACTATATTTGACGCACACGTTAACTTGTTGCGCAGTCAGACAGAAGCCATGTCGGCAGCACTTGCAGGTGTCGATTCTATCACAGTAACACCGTTTGACAAAGCCTACAAAACTCCTGATGATTTCTCAGAACGTATTGCACGAAATCAACAATTCCTTCTTAAAGAAGAGAGTCACCTTGACAAGGTGGTTGACCCTGCCGGCGGTTCATATTACGTAGAAACCCTCACCACTTCAATCGCACAAGAAGCATGGAAATTGTTCCTCGATGTTGAAGAAAAAGGCGGTTTTAATGCCAATGTAAGCAATGGCGAAATACAAGATGCAGTAAATGCTTCATCTGAAAAACGCCACAATGATATGGCTCGCCGTAAAGAAATACTTCTTGGAACAAACCAATATCCCAACTTCGGAGAAATGGCCGCTGACAAAATTGTCAAGACCGAATGTAAATGTTGCTGCGGAGAACAAGCAGAAGGCAAAGGTCTTGCGACAAAACGCCAAGGCAGTGATTTTGAAGAATTGCGTCTTGCGACAGAAGCTGCAAGCAACCGTCCAAAAGTGTTTATGCTGACAATAGGCAACCTCGCAATGAGGCTTGCCCGTTCTCAATTCTCAGCCAACTTCTTTGGTTGCGCCGGCTATGAAATCATTGACAATCTTGGTTTCAACACAGTGGAAGAAGGTATCAATGCCGCTATCGAGAAAAATGCCGACATCGTGGTGCTCTGCTCAAGCGACGATGAATATGCAACACTTGCCCCTGAAGCATTCAAAGGTCTTGACGGACGCGCCGAATTTGTTGTAGCAGGTGCACCCGCATGTAGCGAAGACTTGCAAGCTCAAGGTATCACCAACTTTATACATGTTCGTAGCAATGTGCTTGAAATACTTCAGGCATTTAACGCCAAACTTCTTAAATAACCACGACAATGAGACCCGATTTTAAAACAATAAATATTACAGCTGATGCCTTTGGTGCGCAACATGCACCTATAGCACAAGGCGAAGAATGGCTTACTCCGGAACTTATCCCCGTTAAGCCCATTTATACAAAAGATGACCTTGAAGGTCTTGAGCACCTCAACTATGTCGCAGGTATTCCCCCATTCCTTCGTGGTCCGTACAGCGGTATGTACGCCATGCGTCCATGGACAATACGTCAATATGCAGGTTTTTCAACCGCAGCTGAATCAAATGCCTTTTACCGTCGCAATCTTGCGTCAGGCCAAAAGGGATTGTCTGTAGCATTTGACCTTGCTACACACCGCGGCTACGATGCCGACCACGAACGTGTAGTTGGCGACGTAGGTAAAGCCGGTGTTTCAATCTGCTCGCTCGACGACATGAAAGTGTTGTTTGACGGTATTCCCTTGAATAAGATGTCAGTATCAATGACCATGAACGGAGCCGTTCTTCCGGTTCTTGCATTCTACATCAATGCTGGTCTTGAACAAGGCGCTAAACTCGAAGAAA
>CAZBUT010000108.1:0-5859 GCA_964495165.1 uncultured Muribaculaceae bacterium
GTCTATTATTCAGAGAAAGAAAAAAATCCGATAAATTATTTGTAAGCTATGGCTACTGATAAGACAAAAAACGAACAATCACTCTCAGTTGAACAACGTCTCAAAGCTCTATATGAGTTGCAGACTATTCTCACTGAAATCGACCGTATCAAGACTATACGCGGAGAATTACCTCTCGAAGTGAAAGACCTTGAAGATAATATTGAGGGTCTTCATACTCGCATAGAGAAATATCAACGTGAAATCGACGAATTGCGCCGTGAATCGGTAGCTGAAGAAAGTAAAATAAATGAGGCTCAATCCAAAATCGAGCGTTACAAGACTCAACTTGACAATGTGCGCAACAACCGTGAATTTGACCTTCTTTCAAAAGAAGTGGAGTTCCAGTCTCTTGAAATAGAACTTTGCAACAAGCACATACGTGAATACTCACGTTCGATCGACAACAAGCAACGCGAGATTGCCGCCACTGAAGAGACATTGGTTGATCGCAACCACATTCTGGATGAGAAAAAAGCTGAATTGGAAGAAATCGTTTCAGAAACTCGTCAGGACGAAGAACGTCTCCGTGAGCAAGCCAAAGCGCTTGAACCAAGCATTGATGCCCGTACACTTGCCGCATTCAAGAGAATACGTAAGAATGCACGCAACGGTCTTGGCGTTGTGTATATCCAACGTAATGCATGTGGTGGTTGCTTCAACCGCATACCGGCACAGCGTCAAATGGAAATCAAAATGCACAAAAAAATCATTGTGTGTGAATATTGCGGACGTATCATGATCGATCCGGAACTTGCCGGCGTTCAGGAAACAGTCGCAAATGTATAAAAAGAATTTTAATCCCTTTTATATCATTCCCTATAGGGCGGAGATGTGTCGGTGATGACATGTCTCCGTAATTTTTAATTGCACATTTTACATTGTTTGTGCAAAAAAATAACATTTTACAATGTTATGTCACTAATATTTGCTATCTTTGTACGTTGCTATAAATATGGCATTTTAGGTTTGACAATAACTAAAAATTCATCAATAATACAATATGAAGCTATTACAAGCTAAACTCGCAAAATATACTGCACCGCAGGAAGCAAAAGCACTTGGAATATATCCCTACTTCCGTGCTATTTCAAGTGAACAGGATCCCGAAGTGATAATCAATGGTCGTAAAGTTTTGATGTTTGGATCAAATTGTTATTCAGGTCTTGTTAATGACCCTCGTATTAAAGAAGCCGCCATTGAAGCGACAAAAAAATACGGTACAGGCTGTGCCGGATCGCCATTCTTGAACGGTACTCTTGATTTGCACAAGCAACTTGAGGCTCGCATTGCCGAGTATATAGGGAAAGAGGACGTTATGATATATTCTACAGGCTTTGGTGTTAATCTTGGTGTAGTTTCAACACTTACAGGGCGTGAAGATTATATTATATGGGACGAGCAAGACCATGCTTCGATTATCGAAGGTCGTCGCTTGTCATTTTCTCAACAATTGAAATACAAGCACAATGATATGGAGTCGCTTGAAAAGCAACTTCAAAAATGTGCTCCCGATAAAGTGAAACTTATTGTGACCGACGGAGTCTTTTCAATGGAGGGCGATGTTGCCAATCTTCCAAAGATTGTTGAACTTGCCAAGAAATATGACGCAAGCGTCATGGTTGATGAAGCCCATGGTATAGGTGTATTTGGTCGTGGCGGTCGTGGAACATGTGACCACTTTGGAGTGACCAAAGATGTTGATTTGATTATGGGTACATTCAGCAAGTCATTTGCTTCGCTTGGCGGATTTATAGCAACTGATAAGGAAATAACCAATTTCTTGCGCCACCATTCTCGCTCATATATCTTTACTGCAAGTATTACACCGGCATCTACCGCAGCGGCTCTCAAGGCAATGGACATCATGGAACAGGAACCGGAGCGCCAGGAACTCCTTTGGGAAATGACAAATTATGCGCTTGAAGGATTCCGCAACATGGGATGTGAGATCGGAAACACATCGACACCGATTATCCCGTTGTACATACGTGACAATAATTTGACATTTACAATCACAGCCGAGTTGTTTGAAGAAGGTATTTTTGTCAATCCGGTAGTGTCACCCGCTGTTGCTCCACATGATACGCTCATTCGCTTCAGCCTCATGGCTACACACACTAAGGAGCAAGTAACTACCGCATTGGAAAAAATCCAAAAAGTATTCCGCTCTCACAACCTCATTCCTTAAAAGGCTACTTATTTTACTTTATAGAGACGGATCGGTATCAATCGGTCTGTCTCGTTTTTGTTGTAATATGCAGTAAATTTGCTATCTTTGCAGTTTGAAAACCATAAAGGAACAATGCTCAAGATAAAAAGATTATATACATTTATGTTACAGAGTTTTTTGCCTCTGTTGCTTATGACATTTTTTATATGTCTTTTTATTGTGTTGATGCAGTTTCTGTGGAAGTATATCGATGACCTCGTCGGTAAGGGGCTTGAGGTAGGTGTAATTGCCGAATTGTTTTTTTATGCCGCCTTGACTATGGTGCCTATGGCTTTACCGCTTGCTGTGTTGCTTGCGTCATTGATGACCTTTGGCAATCTTGGCGAACGATTTGAGTTGACTGCCATGAAGGCCTCGGGAGTGTCATTGCTGAAGTCGATGCGTCCACTCATTGTGTTAATGGTGTTTATTGCAATAGGAGCTTTTTTCTTTCAAAATAATGTTTTGCCTGTTGCTCAGACAAAGATGTGGACTTTGCTTTATTCTATGCGACAGAAGTCTCCCGAACTGGAAATACCCGAAGGTGTCTTTTATGATCAAATTCCAGGATATAACCTTTTTGTACAGAAGAAAAATGCTGATACAGGCGTGTTGTATGATGTGATGATTTATGATCTGTCTTCCGGTTTTGATAATGCGCGTGTCATTCTTGCCGATTCGGGTAAGATGAGCATGACTGCCGATAAGAAGCATCTTTTTTTGCAATTATATCAAGGAGAACAGTTTGAAAATCTGCGAGAGCAAGGCAATACCCGAGGAGCTGTGCCGTATCGCCGTGAATCTTTTACAGATAAAGAGATAATGATTGCGTTTGATGCCAATTTCAATAGAATGGACGAAGATGGTATGCGCAATCAATATGTCGGTAAAAACATAACGGAATTGCAAGCTACAATCGATTCGGTTAATGCACGTGTTGATAGCATTGGCAACGTATATGGCAATGCGATAAAAGAGATTCCATATTTGGGCGTGTCTTATTACAAACGCACCTATGAAAATGGAGTGGTTGTCAATAAGAAACAGCGTCCTGTGACACTTGAAGTACCACTTGATGTCGATTCATTATTTCATGGTAAAAATGAAGGAATCCATAAGGGTTATTTGACTCAGGCTTTAAATAAGGCAAAGCGCAATCGGCAAGACTATGAGTTTAGAAGTTATGCAATGGGGGATGACCGCAAAACCATACGTCGCCATGCTATTGAGTTGCAGAAGAAATTTACGTTGTCATTTGCGTGTATAATCTTTTTCTTTATTGGGGCGCCACTTGGTGCGATTATACGCAAAGGCGGGCTGGGTATGCCACTTGTTATCTCGGTATTCTTGTTTATATTCTATTATATTATAGACAATACCGGCTACAAAATGGCTCGCAATGGGTCGCTTGAAGTGTGGCAAGGTATGTGGCTGAGTTCAGCCGTGTTATTGCCTTTAGGCATATTTTTTACATATAAGGCGGTAAACGACTCGGCTGTGTTTAATCGCGATGCATATATGAACTTCTTCCGTAAACTCTTTGGCAGGGGTGAAGTGCGTAATGTACAGATGAAAGAAGTTATCATGGACGAAGTTATTTCATCGGAAGCTACCAACAAATTGCATTCGTTGATTGGTAAAGCGCAGGAATTTATCAATGAAAACCGCCAACGTCAGGGGTATATAACCTATTGGGTTAAGGGATATAGTCGCAGAAAGTTACATGCACTATCTGAAGACGTAGAGTCAGTTGTTGAGTATATGTCAAATTCGCGTGATAAGATTATCATTAATAAGCTCATGGATTATCCTATTTTGCGTAGTCTGTGGTTTTATCACCCTACCAACTACAGGTGGCTTGCTTACTCTTGTGCTGTATTGTTGCCGATAGGCTTGCCTGTATATTTGATAGGAACAAAATGCCAGAAAACTCTAAAAAACGAAATAGTCTCAATTGTCAATGTATCTAACGAGATTCTTAAACAATTGGAGGCTGACAGATCTAATTTATAATTAAAATATATCTATGCAACCCATAAAACTCGATTCTATAGAAGATGCCCTGAAGGATTTCGCCAACGGAAAATTTGTTGTTGTCGTCGATGATGAAGACCGGGAAAATGAGGGCGATTTGATATGTGCAGCAGAAAAAATCACACCCGAGCAGGTAAATTTCATGTTGAAAAATGCTCGTGGAGTGTTGTGCGTGCCAATCACGTTGTCGCGATGTCGGGAGCTGAACCTCGGGCGTCAAGTTGATTACAATACATCGGTCCTAGGAACTCCATTTACCATAACCGTGGATAAACTTGAGGGATGTTCAACAGGCGTGTCTATTGAAGACCGTGCAGCAACTATACGTGCACTTGCCGATCCGGCATCAACACCTGAAACATTTGGACGTCCGGGGCACATAAATCCGCTGTACGCTCAAGACGAAGGAGTGTTACGCCGTCCCGGGCATACAGAGGCCGGTGTGGATATGGCGAGATTAGCGGGATTGTATCCTGCGGCAGCGCTTATGGAAATAATGAGTGATGACGGATCAATGGCACGATTGCCGGAATTGCGTCGCCGTGCCGACGAGTGGGGTCTTAAACTTGTATCGATTGCCGATCTTATAGCTTACCGCATTAAACAGGAATCGCTTGTCGAAAAAGGCGAAGAGGTGGATATGCCCACGGCTTATGGACATTTCCGTTTGATACCTTTCCGTCAAAAAAGCAACGGATTGGAGCATATCGCTATAATAAAGGGAGATGTAGCCAATGGCGAACCAGCTTTGGTCAGAGTACATTCATCGTGTGCTACAGGTGATATATTCGGCTCTAAGCGATGCGATTGCGGAGAACAGCTTCATGAGGCAATGCGTATGATAGAGAAAGAGGGGCGCGGTGTTGTTGTTTACCTAAACCAAGAGGGACGCGGTATTGGTTTAATGGATAAAATTGCGGCTTATAAATTACAGGAAAACGGCATGGATACCGTCGATGCTAACATTCATCTTGGACACAAGGCCGATGAGCGAAACTATGGAGTGGGGGCGCAGATATTACGTGCCATAGGTGTTACTAAAATGCGGTTGATGTCAAATAATCCTGTGAAACGTATCGGTCTTGAGGGTTTTGGATTGCAAGTAGTTGAAAATGTACCTATCGAGATTGCTCCCAATGAGTATAATCGTTTTTATATGGAAACAAAGAAAACCCGTATGGGACACGACCTTCACAATCTATAAACATTTGTGAGGATAAAAACTTAAAGCGATGCTTCCTTAATCGGGGGCATCGCTTTTGCTTTAGTTGACTATCATGCCACTGAGTGTGGTATTGATACGAGACTCAAAATGGTAGCTTCTGGCAAATTGCTTAATGAAGTCCAACGTCATTTTGCTCGGACGTGGAGTCTGTCTTTCACTCATAGTTGCTTCGGCATGAATTGTCATCGTAGAAGGTGTAAAATTTTTCTTCATAGGCAATCCATGTTATTTGTTACATCTATTTAACGCAACATATCAATTCTTTATTATATCATAATAAAAATATTTGGGAATTATTACTGTCCGCTAAACTTTTTTGAGCGGTTGAAAAAATAGGGTTGCTTCCATT
>CAZBUT010000109.1:0-5795 GCA_964495165.1 uncultured Muribaculaceae bacterium
TGCCTATAATCACTCAAGATTGGCAGTTATACACGTTTAGCGGACAGTAATAATTAAGAATGGAGAAAGTTTTAAGGATGGAATAATTATTTTCATGTAGGGATATAAAGACAAAGGCGACCGGAAATGAAAACCAGTCGCCTTTATAGATTATCTGTCTGTCGTGTGATTAGAATAGGCTTACGGAGCGTTTTAGGAAGTTGTTTAGGGATTCGCCTTTTAACGGCCCGTTTCCAAGCAAAGCGGTGTATTTGATATGTCAAATATACGAAAAAAGAGAAAGCAGAAAAGTACCATTGTCAAATTCATATGATAGAGTCATTGTCATATTGCGTCCATAATGCCTCGGAGAGAATATTTTCGCTTTCTTTCTTGTGGGTTAATGATTTTTTCTATAACTTGCCACTGTTTATCAGTAAGGTTGGTTGAATATTGCTCCATAACTTTAATTGATTGGTACTCATAAGGTTATGAATAATATTTCAATTAACCTACTGATTTACACTGAATTATATGTTTGCATAAAAATATTTTTCAATAAAATTTAAACAGCTTCTTAAATTAGACATATAATTAATAATAGTAATCGTGATACTTCTTGTCTTTTTGTCTTCTCTTACTAAGAGATTACAATATTAAATGCAAAGATAGCATAAATAATTCATTCTTAAACAAATTAAAGCGTTTTCTTTCGGTTTTTAACATTTTAACGTCTATTTACGCGCAACATTTATCTATAAATCGCGCAACATCTCTATATGATTACTTATTGACGCACAATATTTTGCAATCACAACGTAATCTCTTAGTAAGAGATCGACAAAAGTTTAATCATTGTAATATCATTTTTTGTAAAAAAGCCAGGTATAATCAATGAAAAACACATTTTTAAAACATTTATACAACGGCTATACACACATTTGCAACAATTGCAATACTTAACAATTTAAATTTCAAGGCATTAAGTAATCGTGTAATCTCTTAGTAAGAGAGTAAGAAAAATTGCAAGGTAAAAAAGATAATTTACGATTACTATTATTAATTATATGTCTAATTTAAATTAAGTATGAAAAAGCTGTTTCTATTACTTCTGACAGTTGTTGCATTCACCCTTAGCGCGTCGGCACAACGCACGGTGACGGGAACTGTCGTGTATGCCGGTGATGGAGAGCCTCTTCCCGGGGCGACTGTCCTTCCGGTGGGCGGAGGCAATGGCGTGGCAACCGATCTTGACGGTAAGTTTACGCTTCAAGTATCCGACAAAGTGACTAAACTCAACGTGTCATACGTTGGTATGCTCACCCAGCAGGTCAACATCACTTCTGGTGAGATGCTTATCAAATTGACCAATTCAGAGAACAATCTCGATGAGGTTATGGTTGTTGCCTATGGTACAGCCAAGAAATCAACTTATACCGGTTCGGCATCGGTTGTGAAGGCCGATGACATCAGCAAGGTGCAAGTATCAAACCCTGCAAATGCATTGAGCGGTAAGGTTTCGGGTGTACAATTGACCAACGCTTCAGGTCAGCCCGGTTCAACAACTCCTACAATCCGTATCCGTGGTATTTCTTCTATCAATGCGGGCAACGCTCCGTTGGTAATCCTCGACGGCGCGCCCTATGAAGGTGACTTGAACAATATTTCTTCTCAAGACATCGAGTCGATGACAGTATTGAAAGATGCTGCATCAAATGCCCTTTATGGTGCTCGCGGTGCCAATGGTGTGATTATGATTACAACCAAAAAAGGACGCTCGGGAGAAGCAAAAGTTACATTGGACGCTAAATGGGGTTTAAATACTCGCGCCACACAAGACTATAACACAATAAGCAACCCGGCTCAGTACTACGAAATGTATTATGGTGCATTGAAAAGCTATTACATGAGCACAGGCTTGAATGAAGGTCTTGCTCACATGCAAGCCAATTCAAGCATGTTCAGTGGCTCTTATTCATTGGGTTACAATGTTTATAATGTTCCCGAAGGTGAATATCTCATTGGTCTCAATGGCAAACTCAACCCCAATGCAACACTTGGCAACGTAGTTACTTACCGTGGTCAGGATTATTATCTTACTCCCGATGATTGGTTGGACGAAGCCTACAAAAACAGCCTCCGTCAAGAGTACAACCTTTCTGTTACAGGTGGTACCGACCGTTCATCGTTCTACGCTTCATTGAGCTACCTCGACAATGAAGGTATTACTGCCAACTCTGATTACCAACGTTTCACCGGGCGTTTGAAAGCCGATTATCAAGTGAAAGATTGGTTGAAAGTGGGTGGTAACATGTCATATACCAACTTTGACGCCAACTCTCTTGGTTATGACGGTGCTTCAGGTTCATCAGGTAATATATTTGCCTATGCAACTCAAATCGCACCTATCTATCCGCTTTATGTGCGCGATGGAGAGGGTAACATCATGAAAGATGCTATAGGCTTCACTGTATATGACTTTGGTAACAAAAACAACGCAGGTTTGTCTCGTCCGCTTTTGAGTGGCGCCAACCCTTATGCGTCAAACCGTCTCGACCAAAATAATTATGAAGGAAACGCTTTTACTGCCAATGGTTTTGCTGAAATCAAATTTTTGAAAGATTTCAAATTTACTTGGAACAGCAGCGTTGACCTTGACGAAACCCGCACAAACGAGTTTACCAACCCCTACTACGGACAATATGCAACATCAAATGGTATCTCTTACAAATACCATACACGTACAATGACTCAAAACCATCAACAATTGTTGACTTGGAATCGTTCATTCGGCAAACACAATGTAGATGTGTTATTGGGTCATGAAACATATAAATATGAATATAAATATTTGTATGGCAGCAAGTCAAATTTCTTTGACCCCACAAACACCGAACTCGCAGGCGGTATCACTGAAAACGGTGTAAACTCTTATGTCAGTGATTACAATACAGAAGGTTATCTCGGTCGTGTAATGTATGACTACGATTCAAGATATTTCGTTTCCGGTTCATTCCGTCGTGACGCTTCTTCACGTTTCCATCCCGACAACCGCTGGGGTAACTTCTGGTCGGCAGGTGTCGCTTGGAATATTTCAAACGAAGAATTCTTTGACATCGAATGGGTTGACTTGTTGAAGTACAAACTCTCTTACGGTTCGCAAGGTAATGACAACATCGGTAACTACCGCTATGTAAATACCTATGATATCGTTAACGCGGCAGGTTCTCCCGGTGCTATCCCCAACTCAATGGGTAACAAAGACATTACTTGGGAAACCAACGGAAACTTCAATACAGGTATCGACTTTGGCTTGTTTGACGGACGTTTGAGCGGTACTGTAGAGTACTTCTATCGTAAGACAACCGACATGTTGTTCTCATTCCCGTTGCCACCGTCTTATGGTTACACATCTTATTATGCCAACGTAGGTGATATGCGCAACCAAGGTGTTGAACTTGAATTGAACGCTTCTCCTATCGTAACTAAAGATTTTGTATGGAATCTACGTTTCAACTTGACTCATTATACCAACCGCATCACTTATCTCCCTGAAGAACGCAAGACTATGACTTGCAGCGGAATTGACGGTTATTCAAGCGGTAACTACTACTATGGAGAAGGAATTGCTCTTTATACATTCCGTTTGAAAGACTTCGTAGGGTTGAACGAAGAGGGACAACCTTTGTATGCATTGGAAGAAGTTGACGCTAATGGCAATCATTTGACAACTACAAATTATGACGAAGCCGACTATTTCTTGCACGGCACTGCTCTTCCCGATGTGTATGGCGGTTTCGGAACATCATTTACTTACAAAGGATTTGACCTCTCGGTTGATTTTGCTTATCAACTTGGCGGACAGGTATATGATTCTGACTATGCCGGATTCATGGCTTCGCCCACAGCATCAAGCAAGGGTGGCAACTTCCATGCCGACTTGTTGAAGGCTTGGTCAAAAGACAATACAGGCTCAAACATACCTCGTTTCCAATTTGGTGACTCTTATTCGGATTCGGCATCTGACCGCTGGTTGACCGATGCTTCTTACCTCAGCTTGCAAAATGTGAACTTTGGCTACACATTGCCCGCATTGATCACTCGCAAAGCCGGTATCGAAAAACTACGTGTATATGTAACTGCCGACAACGTATGGTTGTGGTCAAAACGTCAAGGTCTTGACCCGCGTCAGAGCATTGCCGGAGAAGCAACAAGCAGCTACTATGCTCCGATACGCACTATCTCAGGTGGTTTAACATTAACATTCTAAAGAAAGATTCACAATTAAACATTAGATTAATATGAAAGCTAAAATATCATCACTTTTTGTGGGTCTTAGCCTGTCGGCGACAGCTGTTATGATGACCGGCTGTATCGAGGAGACTTTCCCCACAAGCGTAGCGACGCAAGACCAATTGGAGTCTTCCGACAAAGCTACAGAGGCGTTGCTTTGGGCTATGCCCGGAATTGCCAATAAAGTTGGAACTATATCTTCGGGGTATCACTATGACTGGGGTTATGGTTCAATCATGCACGTGCGTGATGTCATGACCGGTGATCTTCCTGTTGTGGCTTCGGGTTACAACTGGTACACCAATTGGGAGTTGAACCAATATCAAGGTGAAAGCTATGTGTATTCGCAATTCCTTTGGAATTTCTATTGGAAAGCAGTTCAGACTGCCAACAATATGATTGCCGGTGTTAATGCCGCAACTGCAAGTGATGTGCAGATGGGTATGCAGGCTACCGGATATGCCTACCGTGCTATGTACTATCTTGATATGGCTCGCATGTGGGAATTCCTTCCCAATGATAAAACTTCGGCAGTAAATGCATCGGGCAACAATGTAGAAGGTCTCACTGTTCCCATTGTGAAAGAAGGTATGACCGAAGAAGAAGCCCGCGAAAATCCACGTGTAACCCGTGCCGAGATGGCGGCATTTATCCTTGCCGACCTCGACTCTGCCGAGAAACACATCAACAAACTTTCCGTGAGCGACAACACATTGCCTCATTTGGCTGCTGTTTATGGTCTTAAAGCCCGCTATTATATGTGGTTGGAAGATTATGCAAGCGCCAAGGATTACGCCCGCCGTGCAATCGGTGAAGCATCGGTAGATCCAATGTCGGAAGAGGAATGCTTAAGCACAACCAAAGGGTTTAACACTATTTCATGCTGGATTTGGGGTGTGCAGTTGGTTGAAGAAGATGATTGCGTCAAGACAGGTATTTTGAACTGGGCATCTTGGATGTCAAACGAGACATTGTTTGGATATTCAGGCACTGAACCGTATATCATGATTGATGCAAGCATGTATGACCGTATCAGCGACACCGACTTCCGCAAGAAAATGTGGAAGGCTCCCGAAGGCGGCGACCTTGAAGGTCAAACACCGTTCCTTGACAACTCTTTTGCTGAAGGTTTGTGTGAATATGCATCTGTTAAATTCCGTCCGGCTGAAGGCAATTTCGAACAATCTTCGGTTGGTACTGTAACAGCATATCCTTTGATGCGCGTTGAAGAGATGTATCTTATCGAAGCTGAGGCCGCCGCTCATTTGAATGACGGTGACGGTCAGGCTTTGATTACAGCCTACATGGCTTCTTACCGAGACCCGAACTACACTTGTACACTCACAGGCGATGCTCTCGTTGAAGAAATCGTGTTCCAAAAACGTGTTGAACTTTGGGGCGAAGGTCAATCATTCTTTGATATCAAGCGTTTGAACCTTTCTGTAAATCGTGGATATGCAGGTTCAAACTTCCAAGAAGAAGCTCGTTTCAATACCAATGGACGTCCGGCTTGGATGAACATC
>CAZBUT010000110.1:0-5794 GCA_964495165.1 uncultured Muribaculaceae bacterium
CGTCTTCATCCCCGTCGCCTATGCTTTTGAGACCGATTACAGGCGTGTTTATCACGCGGTTTGACCGCAGGTATGACGCTCTGAGCTTGCGTCCTGCCGCATCGTAGGTGTACACCGTGCGGTGTCCTGTACCCCAGATCATTGTTTGAGGACGGTTTCTGCTGTCGTAAGAGATTGATGTTATACCCTTGTCGGGATCGGTTTTGAGATTGCCGTTTGCGTCCCATGTATATACCGACTCGCTTTCTCCATTGGTTTGGAAATCGGTAGCCCCCACATAAACAGGACTCTCTCCGTTTTCTTGTACCGACAGTATTTGATTCCCTTCATATTCGATGCTGAGATCGTCCAATATGCCGAATGCCGTGACGCTGTCGCTTTTGACAGTCAGACCGGTGCGCAATATCGACACCGGATTGCAGTTTTTGTCATAAGCGATGCGCTCGTCATAACTTGCACCGGCGATTGAAGAACTGTAGGCGGCAGAAACCAGGCGGTTCATTGCATCGTAACTGAAACTGTAGGCTCGATTGATACCGTCCCCGGTATGCCACTCTGTTGCGCTGATGTTGCCATTGTAGCAAGGCGATGTCCCGTCGGAGTAGCGCAGATTTTGGCAGAATGCATCGGAAGTGATTTTATTAGAGCGTCCCTCGATGTCGTAGGAGTAGGCAATTTCCTCCTGTCCGACGGTTTTGCCTGACATCTGCCCCAGCCGATTGTAGGAGCAGCTTTGCAGTGTCACCGCTTGGGCTCCGTTAAGACTGTGAGTCTCCCGTATAAGCCTGTCGGCATGGTCGTAGACATATTCGTATATTTCTGTTACAGTGTCGTTTGCGCTTTCATGCACATGGTGGAGACTTAACGGCTTGCGCGTGTAACTGTAGCGGAAACTTTCGGCGTCGATTCCTTCGAGATGGTTCTCCGAGCGGGTCTGGACGGCATCTCCATGGCAATTATAGTAATATGCCGTCGCCCGTCCCGACACAATCGTCCCGGTAAGACGCCCTGCCGCGGTGTCATGCGGGGTGTCGCCATATCGGGAATCATGCACTAACTTCGTTCTTGAACTCAACCATGACCCGGACAAATAAGCGTAGTCGTCATAATAGTTGACTGTCTCTATCTGCGTGCCGTAGGGCAGGGAAAACCCCAAGGTGTAGCCGAGAGTGTCGCACTCTTCCCCCGTGTATGACGCGGTTGTCGATGTTGCGGCAAGACTGTCGCGTTCGGAGTCGGACAATGTGACGATAGCTGTAATCACCTCACGGCATCGGTTATCATAAACCGCCAACGTGTATTTGGAGTTTTGCCGTTGATTCCCGTCTTGGAACAGTATCGGTCTGTACTTGCTGTCGCAGAATGTTTTTACCGCTTCGCGTCCCGGGAGTTTGCGCAATACGGCATTGCCGGCTATGTCATATTCGTAATAGTAGCAGTATTGGTTTACTTCGTCATCGGTTGCAGTCCAGCTGCCCCCGTTTTCAGTAAGAGCGTCTGACGCCATAGGCGGAAGCACATACCGCAATCGGTTGTAGTCATCGTACACATAATAGGTGTCGGCATAGTTCCCCGAGGCGAGAACATAGCGTGACAGTATAGTCTTGCCGTCGCTGTTGCGGAATGTTATGGCAATGTGCCCGTCTTCGTCGGTTGTCTTTTCCCCGATGAAAGCCCCTGCATTGTACTGCCCGTTATGGCTCAGCACTCCCTGAATGCTTACGGTATACTTGGCGCAACACAACATGCCGGTCGCAGTGTTGGTGACTCGCTCAGTCACACACTTGCGTGATTGGTTGTGCAGGTCTTTGCCCGGGCGCGTTACAGATGATACCGCCTCTGTGGGACGTGGCTCATAATCAGTGAGCGTATAAGCGAAAGTATCTCCGTAATATTGTTCAGATGCTGATTTAAGGTCGGCAAGAGGTGTATATCCGCCCCCGGCTGATACCGGAACGCTTTGCCAGCAGGTTGTGACGCGTCCGTTGCCGTCATACTCATAGTGGGCTGAGACTATATCGCCGCCATCGCCTCCCGCCCGGCGGTTCACCGACTGCAAGGCGCGCCCCAATCCGTCGTAATATTCAACTTCATCAATGTATCGTGAAGAAGACGCATCAAGCATTGTGCGGGTCACACGGTAATTGGTCTGCGCTTGTACCGTGACCGCAAGTATCGACAGCGCAACTGCAATATGAACCGTTATGTTTGCAAGATGTCTCATATCGTCTATTTTATAATTGTCACAACTTGGTATTCACATCGTTCGCTCATTATCCCTGTAACGCTGTGCAATGCCAGCATGACCACTCCCGAAGCGTCTTCGCTCATTGATACAGATAATCTGTTACGATCCGCCTGCAACCGCACATCTATATATTCATCTGCGTCTCCGCAGCTTATCTGACGTGTCGTGTCGCCTATTCTAAGTTCGCAACTGCCTGAAGATAAGTCCGGCATCACTTTAAACCTGACGGTAATCGGATTCATGCAGCTTATTATGGCGGTGAGATGCTCTGTGTTGTCACCACTGACATCTGACAACCTGATGGTTTCGGGGTTGACATAAATTGTTTTAACGGCAGTTGACGATACTTGTTTAAGCGCGTCTGTAGCCACGCACCTGAGCGTGATTTCGCCTACGGCGAATATTATGCCCGAGAGTTCAGATGACGTGTGAGCCGATGTGGTCAAATCGTTTCCGACCGAATCGGTGACAAACCATTGATAATCCACTTGTCCCGAAGAATCCTCTACGTTGCATTGTGCGTTTAATTCGTCTCCGACATCCAAAACATCGTTTGAGACAATAGTCGCACAAAACGTCTCATCGCTGAGATTATACGCAAACTGTTGTCTGAAGCCTGCTCCGTATTTGTCTCTTTGCGACATCCTGTTGCGCTTGTCATAGGAGTAAGTGTATGTATTGCCGGTTTCATCGGTTATCTTGCTTAAGCCAACGAGCGGAATATATTGGTAAGCTGAAATTGTCGCGTAACCCGACAACGCGACCGACAAAGATTGCCTCGCCGCCTCCAAATTGTTATTGCCTATCAAGTTAAGAGTTTCCTCGCCGACAATGCTTTTTACTTCGTTAAAATTCAGCCCGGATATGTAGAATACGGGGTACTGTCCGTTATATCCCCACAGATACGTCTCCTTGAGACCGTTAAAAAATTCAACACTGCGCAAGTTGCCGTAATCGTCGTAATCGCATGTGCGGGTTATGATGCTGTCGCCACCCATTGCCATTTGCTCTTGACAAACAAGATACAGACGGTTGCCGTAGTGCTTGTATTTGTTTTCTGAAACCGTAGTCGCGTCTCCATTAATTGAAATGGTACGAAAAGGAGTGCCGATTATATTGCTTGACGCCATTGCCTCCAAAATCTGCCTTTGCTCAGGGTTGGTTTGTTCAGAACATGATACCGGGTATAGATACTTTGTTTCCTTTGTTGTTCCGTCGCTTAAAGTGACTGTTTTAGCCGACAAGATATTCCGGTCGGGATAATATTGGTATTTAGTTACGGTAGTGACACTGTCGCTTCCTATATAATTGGTGACGGTTTCTTTTTTTAATTGTTCTGTATTCAATTCGATAGAAAATCCGTGGCTTGTGTAGAAATTATAAGTACTTTCCAATTTGACATGTTTGAGCGCGCAACAAGTCTCGGTTACTTTGTTGCCGTCGGCAATATATTCAAAATCGGGCGCATCAGGGTAGCAACCGCCATAAGCTACGATATTCCGCGCTACATGCAAGTTGGATAAAGCAACCGCCGGACTTGTGTATATATCATATTCCTTTATTATTCGGCTGGTTAGCTCATATCCCGACCCGTTGCTCTTGTATTCTTGCTGTTCTGTCAACAACGGACCTTTGGAGAACAAGCGACTGACAGAACCGGGATATTGCGTCCATTTACCCTCTGTTCCCACTTCGCATTCCTCTAATATATGACTGAATTTATAAACCGTTTTCCCCTCATCTGCATACTCTGTCACCTGGCTATACCATATAGGTGTTTCGCCAATGCGGTCTCTCATGTATTTTGACGCAGAGTTTATATAAACAAGCCTGAAAAAACAAGCGAATGTCCCATACTGATATTCTGGAGACCGTTCAAAACTGTTGTATACATCGATGAATGTTTCCAATGTCGGCTCTGCAATGCTGTTGGCCAATCCGTTATTGTCGATGCCGTATTCATACCTTTTAATGACAGGTTTTGCACCGACTGATTCCGATGTGGTTATTTTTTTTACTCTTAAACCGCCTCCCATTGTGAGACGCGGTGTGTTTCCGCGGTTTATTTCAGATGATGCAATCATGTCATGTCCGGCGAAACGGTGCGCTTCATATTCAAATGAAGAATATCCGCCTGTTGGATAAGTTATAGACGTGAGAATATTTGCCTGCATGTATGTTTCGTCGACACTGCGGTCGGCTTTGCCGTATTCTTCAAATCTGGTAGAGCCTTCAATGGTGTCGGATGCCAACGATGAGGTGTAAATTTTCAGTTGCATTTTTGGTATCAGTGACAGATTGTCGACTTTGCCGTTATAATATCCCCAATAATCTTGTGCATTCTTGTTGGTGAACCTTAGGGGGTTGTACTCAAAACGATATGTCCCTACATCGCTTATCTCCAGAGCCTTCAGCAAATAGCAGTCGGCATTTTCTCCATACGTCAGTGCAATGCTCTTTACATTTTCGCGTCTGCTGTTTATCACATTGATAGAGGACAGCATTGACGACTGCGGTTTATACGACAAGGAGATCTCGCCTCCGGGATATGTTACTTTTGACAAATGCGCCAAATCATCATTTCTTCCGTAGGGTGACATGTTCCCGTCATCGGCATTGTCATTGGACACGACATCGCCCTCTCCCTTGGAAGTGTTTATGAAAATATCTCTGCGGTAAGGATCGAAAGAGTCTTTTATTGTTGATGACGAAAACTCATAACCTTGCGCCTCCTCATGTTTGCTGTAGCTCCAGTCAAATGCTATTGTTTCGCCATTGGTTAATGTTATGGTCTTCAGTACCCACGATGTCGGATAATTTCCCACGCTGCTCAACCGTTCTCCTATCTCAAAATAATATTTTGTGCCTGCTTCATCTATAACTTCGATAGTACTCAAATCGGCAGATGCGGTTATTATTAAATTATTGTCATTAACACCTATGAATTTGACGCTTCCGTTTTCTGATGTGACATCGGAGATAAACGTATAACTGCCTGAAAGGATATTGACCGTGAATATATCATATTGCGTATCATATAGATTGTCGTCTGTGATCCCGTTATCCAACGGAGTGATGCAACGTTTGCAGAAATCAAACTCGCTCAAACCGTATAAATCGCCTCCTTGAGCTATGTCTTTGTAACCACGGCGTTTAAACAATTCATCGGGTCGCCCCATGACAGTTCTTGTTATACGCAAGCCCGGCATGAAAACCCAGCCATATCCGCAAGGGCATGGATCGGAATAGACCGTTATGCCGTTTGTGCGGTAACACAAAGAAAACGGGATTTTGACTCCTTTATAATTCAGCTCATGTAATGGAATCGGAATATTCACAGCTCCGGTGGACAATGCCGGTTGGGGGCTCATGTATTTGCGGAAAACCGCAGATGTTGGAGCGGGTGCAATAAGATCTGATTTTAGCGATGTAAATATCTCTTGGCTGCACACATTTTGAGCCAGTATCAACAATATCACATATGTAATAACCCGTTTTATCATACGCTATCTGAGTTTGACTTGGAGTTTAAGGCTCTCGTTGCCT
>CAZBUT010000111.1:0-5786 GCA_964495165.1 uncultured Muribaculaceae bacterium
TCACGTCGCGCCATGCAATGGGAATCTGAGATGCGCCTATTATGCGGGCAAATGATTTTTCCTCATCGCCATGGGGCTTGGGAATAACAAAGGTAATATCCATATCGCCACACTCCCACATTCCCTTGGTGAGACCATAGCTGGCAGTACCGAGACCGCCGAGGATATGAGGTGGGAACTCCCACCCGAACATTAACGCTTTCATGGGTTATTGTGTTGGCTACATGTTAAACTTTTTGAGAGTGCGTAGGGTGCGCAGCACTTCGGCAACGTTGGTGGCATGGCTGATAGCGCCTCGCCCGGTGAATGGCGGATTTCCGTCATACAATTGTGAGAGCGAACCGATGCAACCTTGTGTCATTTCGTCTTCAAAACCGATGAGCATACGATCAATATATGACACGCCACTCATTCCGAATACTCTCAGGTAGGCGTCGGCATAGAATCCGATGAGCCATGGACGGGCGGGGCCTTGGTGCAGAGCCAACTCTCGTTCTTCGGGAGACCCGAGGTAGAACGGACGATAGCCATAGCTGCGTGGCGACAAGGTGCGCAATCCTTTAGGCGTTAGCAATTCACGTGTGACAACATCAAGCACGCCTTTGCGCTGACGACGGTCGAGCGGAGAGTAATCAAGTCCAATGGCAACCGCCATGTTGGGTCGCACAGAGGGGTCGGCGTATGAACCGTTGACATAATCATACAGATAGCCGTAATCGTTGAGGAATGTATAGATAAATGAGGGCTTCATTTTTTCGGCATATTCAATCCAGCGTTCGCGGCGCTTGGTCTTTGACTCGTTGCCTTCGGCAAGCATTGCGGCAAACATCAATGCATTATACCACAATGCATTAAACTCTACCAAGAATCCTGTGCGTGGAATTACCGGATGACCATGTAATTGTGAATTCATCCATGATACCGGGCTTGAATTTCCGATTGTGGTGACAAGTCCGTTATCTTCAACGCGCAAGTTGGGATGTCCGTTGTCAATTATATAGTCAACTATGTCGGAAACGAGTTTCAGATACAACTTGCGAGCGTCGTCGATGTTTTCTATTTTGGCATATTGCTGTATAGCCCATACAGCCCATAGGGGAATATCGGGAAGCTCGATACCGTTTATGCGTCGGCTCAATTGTCCGGTGGTCATAAAATTCACCAACTCGGCCGAGGCTGTAGCCATGATGCTCTCAAAGTCGGCTTTGTGGTCAATGGCAAGGGTCGTTCCGGGTAACGCCATGAATGTATTGCGAGCCAAAACCACTCCCCAGGGATACCCCGATATTATAAAGTCGCCGTCTTGGTCTTTGAGGTAGCATTGTTTTGCCGCGTTTTTAAGGCAATTGTAAAAACTTGTGCGGCATGTGCGTCCTGCGATCTCGTTTTCATACATTTTGTTTAGTGACCGAGGCGATACTTCAGAAATACCGGCAGAGAAGATTATTGATTCGCCCTTTTTTATGGGTATTTCAAAATATCCGGGAACCCAAAGGTCTTCGGTGTATGGAATGCCTCGTTCAAGATCTTTTACATATTCAATGTCTTTATACCAATGCGGGTCGTAGTGCCATGTGGGTTTACGGCTCATTTGCATATATAGGGTGGGGTAGCCCTGATATAGACAACAAGAAATACCGTTTGGAACTTCGTTGTATTCTTTGTTTAATGTCTCATTTTCCATGCACAATTCGCTCGCATTGCGGAACGCCAAAAACGGACGGAATTGCAATGTCGTGGGTGAGTGTGCTTCGACAAGAGTGTAACGTATGAGAATGCGATTCTCATGAGAAATGAATATTTTCTCTTTTGTAAGAATCACACCTCCGACACGGTAGGTTGTGCGAGGAACGCTCTCGCAGTCAAATTCACGAATGTACTTATGCCCATTGGGACTGTACACTCCACCATTGTAGCGGTGTAACCCCAGATTGAATGACGCACCATGTTGTATCACCGATTCATCAAGCGATGAAAGCATGATGTGTGGCTTATTGTCCATTTCAGGGATCGGAATCACAAGTAAACCATGTTGTTTACGTGTGTTGCAACCCACGATTGAGGTACAATGATAAGCCCCCGACTGATTGGTGCGGAGCATCTCTTTTGGGAGAGATTGCTCAAGGTTAATCATGAGGTTTTTATCAAACTTTAGATAACTCATTATATATTTTGTTAGAATTTATGTTTTCGGTATTCTTAAGTCGTTACGAATTTCGCATTTATTTTGCGAAACAACAAATTTTTGCTAAAAATTCACTCGTAATTAACTTTTTTAGCAAAAAATAAGAGTTATTTGCGTCGGAATATATTTGTGACTGCGATTTTAAACTCATTCCACATGCTATTGGCCGGTGTGATTATGGGTTTGAACGGGGTTTCTTTGACCGGAACAAATATGGGCAAAGCCTTGTGGTGGCATTTTACTTCCATTCTCTCAGGCATACTCATCGGTTCTCCGTCGAGATGAGCCGGACCGGCTTCGGTTCGGGTTATGACTGCCGACGAGGTGCGTATGGTGTGAATAAGTGTGTTGCGGTTTAAGTAGCCCGAGAATAAATCCAACCCTATTTTGGTGTTGTCAAGCAAATTGCCTGAGTGAACGATTGTTATGTCCATCATGCCGTCGGTAATGCTTGCGCTTGGTGCTATATAGGCATTATTGCCGTATTGTGACGCATTGCAACAAGCTATTAAAAATGCTTTCTCGGTCAATGTTACTCCATTGGCCGTGATACTATAAACTTGTGAGTGATATTTCAGGTATTCTTCAAATGCGCTTTTTACGTACATGAATTTACCCCGTTTCCCTTGTTGGGCAAATTTTTCGCTGACGGTGGCATCAAAACCAATGCCGAATGTGCAGAAAAACGGGCGTCCGTTGACCGAGCAATAATCGCAATCAACGATGTTGTTTTCGGCGATGATGTCAAGTGAGGCGATTGGGTCGATTGGAATGTTTAAATGTCTTGCCAATCCATTGCCGGAGCCTGCCGGAATTATGCCGAGAGCGACCTTGCTGTCACATAATGCCGTTGCTGTTTCATTGATTGTGCCGTCGCCTCCGGCTGCGAGGACTGCACTGAATCGGTTGTCGATGGCTTCACGTGCAAATTGAGTGGCATCGCCTCGTCCTGTGGTGAATTTGACGTGTGTTTTGTAGCCGAGAGGAGACATGCGTTTTTCAACAAGCTCGGTGAGACCTCGTTTGTTTCCTGTTCCTGAAATAGGATTGATTATGAGTAAAAGTTGCTTGTTGTCCATCTCACAGTGAAGTAGTTTACAAAGATAGCCAAAATTTATATAAGACGCAATAAACATGCAGAAGATGCGTTAAAAATATTGATGAAGTTTCTTCGATGCATAATATTGACTTTGTTTTCTGTGCTGGCTGTTGCCGGTGCCGGAAATGCCGAGGCCAGAAATCTCAACGATAAATTGTTGAATAGGCCTTATGCCGATTTGCGCAAGTGGCATCTTGGCTTTTCGGTAGGTACTCATACTCAAGATCTTTCATTTTCTCATAACGGATATATAACGGATAATGGCGAGACTTGGTTCATGGAGCAACCATCGTTTTCGCCGGGATTTAATGTTACCGGGTTGTTGGATTTGCGCTTGAATGACTATTTTAGCGTAAGATTCACTCCGGGTATGTATTTCGGAAATAAAATTGTGAAGATGCTCGACACGACAAATGGCACGGAAGAAAAACAAAATATAAAAACCTCTTATGTGGTAATGCCGTTGGACGTGAAATTTGCCGGATTGCGGTATCGCAATGCTCGTCCTTATGTGACCGGTGGTGCAATGGCAGTTTTTGACGTAGCGAAGAAACGTAGCGATTATCTGAAAATGAAAGCAACAGATTTTTATTTGACGGTAGGATTTGGTTGCGATTTCTATTTGCCCTTTTTTAAATTTATTCCAGAGATAAAATTTTGTTTTGGGCTTGCCGATATATTGGAACACGACCGCCCCGATCTTGTCGATGACCCCGGAAAGTTGAAATTTACCCAATCACTTAAAAAGGTTACATCTCAAATGGTTGTGGTGTCGTTCTATTTTGAATAGATGATAAAATATGAGAAATATACATCACATATATAAGATTGCGTTTTATGCTTTGCTGTCTCTCATCTTCCCGCTTGAATCATCGGCACAGGTAGATGCTCAATTTACGCAATATTATGAAGTCCCGTCGTATTATAATGCCGGGGCTATAGGTACGACCGATTATTTGCGTATCAGAGGCGGTTCGCGTTTGCAGTGGGTGGGTATTCCAAAAGCACCAAAAACATTCCTTGCTGTTGCTGATATGCCCATGAAGTTGTTTAATAAACGATTTGGAATAGGGGTAGTCTTGCAACAAGAAAGTATGGGCTTGTATTCCAATTTGTCGATAGGGGCGCAGGTTGCATACAAATTGAAACTGTTTGGCGGAACAATGTCGGCAGGTTTGCAAATAGGATTTATAGATGAAGGCTTTAAAGGGACTGATGTTTATATTCCTGATGATGACGATTATCATGAGTCTGCCGATGATGCTATTCCTACGACTGATATTAGCGGCACAGCTTTTGATCTCGGTTTGGGAGTCCATTACACTCATAAATATTTTTGGGCAGGAGTCTCTGTGTCACATGTTACATCTCCGACAATTACGATGAATGCACAATCGGGCGAAGGTGGAGAGGAAAAAAACTATGAGTTTGAAGCCGGTCGTGTCCTATATTTTATGGCAGGTAGCAATATTCCCCTAAAAAATACGTTATTTGAAATAATGCCGTCACTAATGGTTAAGAGCGATTTTACGTTCACCACAGCCGAAATTTCGGGGCGAGTGAGGTACAATAAATTCCTTATGGCCGGAATCGGTTATCGCTATGACGACGCGGTGTCGGTAATGATTGGAGCTGAATATAAGAATTTTTATCTTGGGTACAGCTATGATTATCCGATTACCGATATTTCCAAGGCAAGCAGCGGAAGCCATGAAATATTTGCCGGATATAGTTTGAAACTTGATTTTTCAGAAAAAAATAAAAATAAACACAAGAGTATTCGCATAATGTAATATGAAAAAAGCAACTATTTATCTTATAGCCTGTGTTATAGCCGTGTTTATGGCGTCATGTGCCATGAACAGTAGCAGTTCGGCCGGAGGTGAAGTGACAGGAGTCAGTGCCGTGTCATGGGCAGAGCCAACACCTTATGGAATGGTCTTGGTATCTCGAGGATCAATGGAGGTGGGTCCGCAAAAGGGCGATAGTCTTTGGAATCTTCGTGCCGATGCCCGAGGCATCTCAGTTGACGGTTTTTGGATGGACGAGACCGAGATTACAAATTCCAAATACAAGCAATTTGTGTTTTGGGTGAGAGATTCAATAATCCGTGAACGTCTTGCCGATCCTGCATACGGTGGAAACGAAGAATATAAAATTGAGGAAGATAAAGAGGGTAATCCGGTGAAGCCTCATTTGAATTGGAATAAAGCGATACCTTGGCGCAATCCCAACGAAGATGAAGCACGTGCAATAGAAAGTTTGTATCGCACCAATCCCATTACCGGTCAAAAAGAACTTGACCCAACTCAGTTGAACTATTGTTATGAGATTTATAATCATACAGAGGCCGCCAAGCGTAAGCATCGCCTTGACCCGGCGCGCCGTGAATATAACACTGACAAGCCTGTGCCAACCGATGTGCCTATTATCTCTAAAGATACAGCCTATTTCAATGACGAAGGTGAAATAGTACGTGAAACAATAACTCGCGGTTTGACC
>CAZBUT010000112.1:0-5782 GCA_964495165.1 uncultured Muribaculaceae bacterium
GGGAGGATTGTTACCGTTTTCATTTCAGTTGGTTTTATGGGAATTTACAGAAGTTCCTTTTTGCGGCAAAGTTAGCAACTGTTTTCAACGCAGATATGCGATCCTGTCATGGCGGCGCTTTTTGGGGAGGATTAATGGGTCGAATGGGAGGAATTGGAGGAATTGGACGAATTAGGCAGTTGAACGCCGCCCAAACCCCTCCGGCACTGCGTGCCACAATGCTGCAGTGGGTCTCGCTATCGTGCACCGGCAAGCCGACTTGCACTGCTCGCCCACATGCGAGGCCTGCGGCGTTCCCCTATTTTGCTTTGGGAAACAGGGGAGGAATTGTTGCTGTCTCCCTAACACTCAAGTAGTTGCTCGCGCAAAAGCATGGGGACAATTTCAATGCCTCAGTCGCAGTGGCGGATGAGTTCGGTTGGAGGTATTAGACGAATTAGGCGGCTAACCCCCGCCCGAAGCGGCAGTAGCCGCTTCTCGTCCCCCTATTTTTGCTCGCGCAAAAACATGGGGACAGTTGTGCGGTGACTTCCACACTCAAGGAGTTGCATGAGCAAATGGAAAGATAGGGAAAGCTACATACCAATCAAGAGAGATGGTTATGAGAAGCTCAGATCAGTTGTTCCAAAGAGCTGACGTTGCGTGCGACTTCTTCATCGGTCACAACATAGTTTGTCAAATCACCAGCAATGTAGCTATCGTAAGCCGCCATGTCAATCAACCCATGTCCTGACAAGTTAAAGAGAATTGTTTTTGTGGTTCCTTCTTCTTTTGCTTTGAGAGCTTCACGTATCGCTGTTGCTATAGCATGAGAACTTTCAGGCGCAGGTATGATGCCTTCGCTTTGGGCAAACATGGTGGCAGCTCTAAACGTTTCCAATTGGGGTATATCAACGGCTTCAATCAATCCGTCTTGCTTGAGTTGGCTTACAATCGACCCAGCACCGTGGTAGCGCAAACCTCCGGCATGAATATTGGCAGGCGAGAAATTGTGCCCGAGTGTGAGCATCGGAATGAGCGGTGTATATCCTGCCTCATCGCCATAATCGTATTGAAATACGCCACGTGTGAGTTTTGGACACGATGATGGTTCGGCAGCGATAAAGCGCGTGTTGCGTTCGCCGGTAAATTTATGCCGAATGAAGGGAAATGATATACCAGAGAAGTTACTACCACCGCCAAAACAACCGATAACAACATCGGGGTACTCTCCAGCCATTTCCATTTGCTTCTCAGCCTCAAGACCGATGACCGTCTGATGAAGCGACACATGGTTGAGAACCGAGCCAAGTGTATATTTACAATTGGGTGTTGACATTGCCAACTCAACGGCTTCGGAAATAGCGGTACCGAGCGAGCCTTGGTAATTGGGTGTGTCGGTCAAAATGCGACGACCTGCCTTGGTCGACATACTCGGAGAGGCTATCACTTGTGCTCCATAGGTTTGCATAATCGAGCGACGATATGGCTTTTGATGATATGAGACTTTGACCATATACACAGCCAATTCGAGTCCGAAATGTTTTGCCGCCATTGACAACGCCGCGCCCCACTGTCCAGCGCCGGTTTCGGTGGTAATATTTGTCACACCCTGTTTCTTGCAATAGTAAGCCTGAGGAATAGCAGAATTGAGTTTATGAGACCCAACGGGACTAACGCTTTCGTTTTTGAAATATATGTGAGCGGGAGTGTCAAGCATTTTTTCCAATCCGCGCGCACGCACAAGGGGAGTCGGTCTCCATATACGATACATATCGCGCACCTCATCGGGGATTTCAATCCAACGATCGGTCTCATTCATTTCTTGTCGTGCCAATTCTTCGGCAAAGATAGGATACAGATCCTCGGCTTTCATCGGCTGTTTAGTTGCCGGATTAAGTATCGGGCGCGGTTTCACCGGCATATCAGCTACAACATTATACCATGCAGTGGGTATATCTGATTCTTGCAACAGGAATTTCTTTGACTCGTTCATAATATATGCTTTTGGAATTAAGGGAATTACTATAGGGAATTTCTATAAATTCCACTGATTAATAAAATCTTTGTTTATTATAAATTTCAGCACAAAGAAAATCAATATTTATAATTTATGCAAATTATATCGCTAAAAATTTGCATATATCCTTAATATTCCATTTTTATACATATTTTATTCAGAAATCATCTGCAAGAAAGTATTCTCATCTATAATAGGAATACCGAGAGCCGCAGCTTTTTCCAATTTAGCGGGGCCCATATTTTCACCTGCAAGCACATAATCGGTTTTCTTTGAAATCGATGCAACATTTTTCCCGCCATGCTGTTCGATGAGCGCTTTATATTCATCGCGGGAATGCAGAGCAAAGGTGCCGCTTATCACAATTGTTTTCCCTGCGAGACGGTCACTGCGCTGCAAATCCTCATCATCGGGGATAGACATTTGCAAACCGGCATCGCACAACCTCTTAACAATAGAAACATTTTCGGGTACAGAAAAATACTCGACAATACTCTCGGCTATGCGCGGTCCGATGTCTTCAATCTCAACCAACTGCTCGACAGTCATAGACATCAATGTGTCGATATTGCGGACAGCACGCGCCAATTTTTTTGCCACGGTCTCACCTACATAGGGAATAGACAATGCATATATGACTCTCTCAAACGGCACTTGTTTGGACTCAATAATACCATTCATAATGCGCTCGGCACTGCGGTTGGCAAATCTATCAAGTAGCGTCAACTGCTCATGGGAAAGGTCATACAAATCGGCAATATTTTTTATAAGTCCGGTAGAGAAGAGTAATTCAGAAGTCTCCTCCCCTATCCCGTCAATATTCATCATACGACGTCCGACAAAATGTTCAACACGCCCTACCATTTGCGGGACGCAACCATACTTATTGGGGCAAACCCATGCCGCCTCACCCTCAACTCGATGAAGAGGGGTGCCACATGACGGACAACAAGACACAAACGCCACTTTGACGGCATCGGCAGCGCGAGCCGATGTGTCAACGCCGGTGATTTTCGGGATAATCTCACCACCTTTTTCGACATACAACATGTCTTGTTCATGTATATCGAGCGATTCTATAATGTCGGCGTTGTGCAACGATGCACGTTTGACGATTGTACCCGAAAGCAATACCGGATCGAGATTGGCCACAGGAGTGATAACACCCGTGCGCCCCACCTCAAATGATACATATTGCAACCGAGTCAAAGCCCTCTCGGCAGGGAATTTATAGGCAATTGCCCAACGGGGAGACTTGGCAGTAAAGCCCAAGTTTAATTGCTGACGCAATGAATTGACTTTAAATACAAGCCCGTCGGTAGCGACAGGCAGTTGCTTGCGCTCAACGTCCCACTTGTTTATAAAAGCGTCGACCTCATCAATGCCGTGCAACACCGTAATCGCATTGGAAATCTTGAATCCCCAACGCTTGGCAGCCATAAGATTGTCGTAGTGTGTTTCACCGGGAAGGTTATCTCCCAACACATAATAGAAATATGCATCAAGCCCACGGCGCGATACTTCGGCCGAGTTTTGCATTTTCAATGTTCCGGAAGCAGCATTACGCGGATTGGCAAACAGGGGATCTTCGTTGAATTGCCGTTCTTTATTAAGTCGTTCAAATTCTTTCCAGGGCAAAACGATTTCGCCTCTTATCTCAAATGAATCGGGATAATCATTTCCGGCAAGCTGCAAAGGCACACTTTTGATAGTCATTACATTTTCGGTGACAACATCTCCTTTCACACCGTCACCACGGGTAACTGCTCTTACCAAACGGCCGTGCTCATATATTAATGATATAGAGATGCCGTCGAATTTCAGTTCGCCGACAATTTCAAAATCCTCACCCGACAAGGTCGAGGTAGTGCGCCGGATATAGTCTTCCACATCAGAAATAGAATAGGTGTTGCCTAACGACAGCATAGGGTGAATGTGAGGAACTTGAACAAAACCTTTGCTTATATCGCTACCCACCCGGTTGGTCGGAGACAAAGGGTCGTGCCACTCGGGGTGTTGCGCCTCAAGTGCTTCCAACTCCTTCATCATCATGTCAAATTCGCGATCGGATATTTCGGGAGAATTCAACACATAATAATTATGATTGTGGCGGTTAAGTTCGCCTCGCAGGAAGTCGATGCGCTGACGATCCTGCTCATTAACATTATCCCATAAACTTTCCATAGCACAAATGTAAGCATTAAATTTCAGAAACTGATAATTGCTGCAATTTATATTTTCCTCAAAAAAAACACAAAGTCACAGCCACAGCCAACAAACAATTGTTAATCAAATAAAAAGCGCGATCTCCCTACAGAGTCGCGCTATTCTTTGGAAATTATTTACAACTTAAGGAAACTTCTATAAATTCCCTTAAAAAGTCAATTGTCTTTAAGAGAGGATTAAAGACCAAGCAATTGGCGTAGCTTTTGTGCGGATTCGACGATACCGTCTTTGTCTTTACCTCCAGCCTGAGCAAATCCGGGTTGTCCGCCGCCACCTCCTTTTATTAGTTTGGCAGCTTCGCGAACAATATTTGATGCATTGAGACCTTCTTTAACAAGATCTTCGGTAATCATAACGGTCAAAAGCGGTTTGCCTTGCATATCTACTGTAGCCGCCATGAAGGCTGTGTGCTCGGGAGATGCCGCACGCACACCAAACGCAACAGATTTCACCACATCGGGAACTCGCACACCGTCCAAAGAGACGAGTTTAATGCCGTTAACCTCAACTGCTTTTTCAAGAACTTGCTTAACGAGGTTGTTTACACGTTCCTTGAAATATTCTTCAGCCTGACGGCGCAATTCGGCATTTTCCTCTATAGACTTGCGGAGAGTCTGCAACAAATTGGGCGCGTTGTTGAACATAGAACTGATTTCTTTCAACTCGTTGGTCAATTCATCGATAGATTTTTCAACATTGGCGGCTGTAATAGCCTCGATGCGGCGAATACCGGCGGCAATACTGCTCTCGCTCACGATTTTTATCATACCGATATTTCCTGTATTGTCAACGTGGGTTCCGCCACAAAGCTCAACAGAGTCGCCATACTTGATTACGCGCACTTCTTCGCCATATTTTTCACCAAACAACGCCATAGCTCCCATAGCCTGAGCTTCGGCAATAGGCACGTTGCGACGTTCGTCGCGGGCAATTGCCTGACGCACTTTTTTGTTTGCGAGATGCTCAACAGCCGAAATTTCTTCGGGCGTCATCTTCTGGAAATGGGAGAAGTCGAAACGCAACACGTCGGGAGAGACAAACGAGCCTTTTTGCTCCACATGTGTTCCAAGCACTTCGCGCAGAGCTTCATGAATGAGGTGAGTCGCAGTGTGGTTGCAGCTTGTTGCCAAACGTGCTTCTTGGTTGATAGACGCAACAAATGCGGCATTTACATCTTTGGGCAGTTTCTTGCTCAGATGCACACCCATACCGTTTTCGCGCTTAGTGTCGTAAATCTCGATTATTTCATCACCACAAGCGAGTGTTCCACGGTCGCCTACCTGTCCACCCATTTCGGCATAGAACGGAGTGACCGAGAGAACAATCTGGTAAAACTCGCTGTTCTTTTGTTTAACTTTGCGATAGCGCAGTATGTGGGTTTCGGCCGAAGATTTGTCATATCCTACAAACTCTTGCTCGCCTTCGCGCACGACAACCCAGTCGGTAGCCTCAACAGCGGCAGCATTACGGGCACGCGCTTTCTGAGCAGCCATTTCGCTGTCAAACCCGGCATGGTCGAGAGTCATACCGTTTTCTTTAAGAATCAATTCGGTCAAG
>CAZBUT010000113.1:0-5770 GCA_964495165.1 uncultured Muribaculaceae bacterium
TTGGTGTATTCGTTTTTCTTTGTGCAAAAAATAGGCTATATTTGCAAAAGAAACAATTCAGGCTGTAGTTTGAACATGGATTTAAAAGGGAAACAAGTCAAAACGGGTAAAGCGTTTGAATATGCAATTGCTATGCAGTATTTTCTGTTCTTGCAGGAAGCCGGATTGAATGTTTGCATAGAAGAGAATAATGCATTTATTGTCGCTCGGAATTTCTTTAATGAATTTAGCGACACAGAAAAGAACAAGTTTGAAAATGCCGCGCGCAACACCATAAATACGATGATAAAAATTGAGCCCGGGCTTACCTCTCAAAAAAATGATTCAGACACATTGCATATTTCATTAAATGACGATTCAGCCGGAATTCAAGGAGATGTGAGAGATGTAATATTCAAACGTGAATACGAATCGTGGGAAATAGGTTTTTCGGCTAAAAACAATAACGATGCGGTAAAACACTCTCGACTTGGGCGAGCTTTGGATTTTGGGAATGTTTGGCTAAATGCACCTTGTTCCGAAAATTATTGGGTTGAAATCAAACCCATATTCGATTATTTAGATTACTGCGCAAACAATCAAATGACGTGGAACGATTTGGGAAAGGATAAGCGCGAGAAAATATATATGCCTTTGCTCAATGCGTTTAAAAATGAATTAATTCGTATTGACCGGGAAAATAATAATATACCCGAAAAACTCATAAACTATTTAATAGGCTGTCGTCCGTTTTATAAAATAATCAAGGACGATGCCCATAATTTAGTTGTCGTAAAGGCATTCAATACAAAAGGCAGGCTCAATTCATCATATAACTGTGTGAAATCGGCTTATTCCACGCCAAAAATAAATTTACCACAACGCATTGTAGAGTTTGATTTTAAAGCCAATTCTGAAACCACCCTCATTATGATATTAGACGGTGGATGGGAGATTTCATTCAGGCTTCATAATGCAAGTACATTTGTCGAGCGTTCTCTTAAATTTGACATAAAACTTTTAGGGAATCCTCCGATTTTATTTTCTCAATACATATTTCAATAAAACACATGGAGTTGATAAGTTTATTTTGTGGTGCCGGAGGCTTAGATTTAGGATTTAAAAAAGCCGGATTCAAAACTGTTGTAGCAAATGAGTATGACAAGAAGATTTGTCCGACATACAGAGCCAACTTCTCTGAGGTGAATTTAATCGAAGGCGATATACGCAACCTGCCGACAGATAAGTTTCCTAAAAATGTTACCGGAATAATAGGCGGACCGCCATGTCAATCATGGAGCGAAGGCGGGGCGTTAAGGGGTATAGATGATGCCCGCGGGCAATTGTTTTACGAATATATACGCATTTTGAATGAAGTGCAACCAATTTTTTTTGTTGCAGAAAATGTTTCCGGCATGTTGGCTAATCGCCATGCTCATGCTGTGGAAAATTTCATGAAATTATTTGGCGATGCCGGCTATGATGTTAATTTGAAATTGTTAAATGCCAATGATTATGGCGTAGCAGAAGATAGAGACCGCGTTTTTTATATCGGATTCAGAAAAGACCTTCGCATTACAGATTTCAAATACCCTGACCCGATTTCACCTAAACCAACCCTAAAAGACGTTATTTGGGATTTGAAAGATACTGCCATACCGGCTAAAGATAAAAATCGCACTAACGGAGATTTATGTATCGTGCCTAACCATGAGTATTTCATCGGTGATTATTCGCCTATATTCATGTCTCGAAACCGTGTAAGGTCCTGGGAAGAACCTGCTTATACAGTGCAAGCAAGTGGACGGCAATGCCAATTACATCCTCAAGCCCCCAAAATGGTTAAAATCAACCCCAACAAGCATGAGTTTGCCAAGGGGTATGAGCATTTATATCGTCGCATGACGATAAGGGAAGTCGCGCGAGTCCAAGGATTTCCCGATGAGTTCAAACTGATGTATACCGACCTCAATAACGGATATAAAATGATTGGGAATGCAGTGCCGGTACAATTAGCTTATCATGTCGCAATGCAAATAAAGGTCACTCTTAAATCAAAAAAGATTATATAAAAACCGGCAACATAGAAATATTGCCGGTAGAGTATTTAGTGGCAGTCGCCACAGCCGCAATGGTCGTGAGAGCTGCAACCGCAATCGTCGTCACAACCGCCGTCACAGTCTCCGTGACAGCCACAACCGCAACCGTGAGCCGGTTCTAAATCTTCGGGAGTAGCATCGCGCACAGTGATGATCTTACCGGCAAAACGCACATCCTTGCCTGCAAGCGGGTGGTTGAAATCCATTGTAACATGAGTAAGACTCACTGCAGTCACCAAGCCGTTGATGCGGAAGCCGTCGGCAGTCATCATTGGCACTATCGCGCCCGGTTTGATAGCCTTTTCGTCAAATTTACCGTCAACGATAAAGATTTCGCGTTCCAGCTCTGCTACTTGTTCAGGATCGTGAGGTCCGAATGCTTCTTCCGATTTTACGATAATATCAAATGTTCCGCCGGCATCAAGACCTTCTACCGCTTTTTCAAGGGGAACAATCATGCCTTGTGTCACTCCGAACACAAATTTTTCGGGGTCTTCGGCATCGGTTTGATGTACAAGTTTCTGTGTCCCGTCGGGAGCCACTTCATAGAGGTCGTATCCGAGCTCTACGTATTTACCGTTTTGTATTTTTTCCATGTTTCAAATTATTATGATTAATCTTTTCCTGTTATTATTTTTTTGATGTCGTGCAGCTTGTTAAGTGCCGCCATAGGGGTGAGATTGTTTATGTCAAGGTCGAGAATTTCATCGCGCACCTGGCTCAATACGGGGTCATCGAGCTGGAAGAAAGACAATTGCATACCTGAACGTTGTTCTGCGACATTCCCGAGATCTTTTGTGACAACGCTGTCCTTGCGGTTGTTTGACTCGAGTTGGCGCAAAACTTCATCGGCCCGTTGCACGATTGCCGGCGGCATTCCCGCGAGTTTGGCGACATGAATACCGAAACTGTGTTCGCTTCCGCCACGTGCAAGTTTACGCAAAAACACAACTTTGCCGTTTATTTCTTTTACCGATACATTGTAGTTGACAACCCGCGAGAAACTCTTTTCCATTTCGTTCAGTTCATGATAGTGTGTGGCAAAGAGTGTCTTAGGGCGGGTTTTCCCATATTCGTGTATATGCTCGACGATTGCCCAGGCAATAGATATTCCGTCGTAGGTTGATGTTCCGCGTCCAAGCTCATCAAACAAAATGAGACTGCGCTCGCTCATGTTGTTAAGTATCGATGCCGCTTCGTTCATCTCCACCATGAATGTTGACTCGCCAAGAGAAATATTGTCGGACGCGCCAACACGGGTGAATATCTTGTCAACGATGCCTATTCTTGCACTGTCGGCCGCTACATAGCACCCGATTTGAGCCATAAGCACATTCAGAGCCGTTTGCCGTAGCAATGCCGATTTACCCGACATGTTGGGTCCGGTAATCATCATTATTTGAGTGCCGTTGTTGGCCAATGACACAGAGTTGGAGATATATGGTTCACCGGGAGGCAATTCTTTTTCAATCACGGGGTGACGGCCTTCAACGATCTCTACTGCCAGCGAGTCATCGACAACGGGTCGGTTATAATGGTTCTCCATTGCGACACGGGTAAACGCAGTGAGGCAGTCAAGGCGGGCAATGAGCGTTGCATTGAGTTGTATTGCAGGAATATATTCAGCGAGACGGCTCACAAGGTCGTTGTAGAGACGGGTCTCGATTATAAGTATCTTTTCCTGTGCTCCAAGGATTTTTTCTTCATATTCCTTAAGCTCTTGGGTTATGTAACGTTCGGCATTGACGAGGGTCTGCTTGCGTATCCAGTCGGCGGGTACTTTGTCTTTATGCGTATTAGTTACTTCAATATAGTAGCCAAACACGTTATTGTAGCCGATTTTGAGGCTTGTGATACCGGTAGCTTCAATTTCGCGAGCCTGCACTTTCAGCAGGTAGTCTTTGCCTTGGAACGCGATTTCCCGCAATTCATCAAGCTCGGCATCAACACCGGAGCGTATCACCGTGCCGCGATTTGTCGCTGTAGGAGCGTCTTCCACGATTTCGCGGGCGATACGGTCGCGCATTAGTGTACAAGGATTGAGCTGTTCGCCTATTGAGTGCAACGCTTCCAAATCGGCATCGGCACAAAGAGCTTTGATCGGCTCTATAGCCGTCAGCGCATTACGCATTTGCACAACTTCCCTCGGCGTTATACGGCCTACGGCAACCTTTGAGATGAGACGTTCAAGATCGCCTACTTGCTCAAGAGATGTTTTGATTGCTTCACGTTCGTCGGGATGGCGGAAGAAATACTCTACTACATCCAAACGATCGTTGATTGCTTTAACGTCCTTGAGAGGGAACAATACCCAACGGCGCAACATGCGCGCTCCCATGGGACTGATTGTGCGGTCAATCACACTCAACAAACTCTTCCCTTCCTCTCCAAGACTGTCAATCAATTCAAGGTTGCGTACGGTGAACTTGTCAAGGCGCACATACCGATCCTCTTCAATGCGAGAGAGATGCGTAATGTGTCCTATCTGGGTGTGTTGTGTTATGTCTAAGTAATGTAAAATCGCTCCGGAGGCGATGATTGCCGAAGTCATGCGGTGAATGCCAAAACCTTTGAGATTGCGAGTCTCAAATTGTTTTAACAGGCGATCCATTGCAGCCTCTTCGGTAAAAATCCAGTCATCAAGTTCAAACGTGAGATAACGGGCTGTGAAAGTTTCGTCAAATTTGCCTCTGTTTCCCCTCTCTACAAGCACCTCCTTGGGGGCAAAATTGCCGAGCAGCTTGTCGACATAGTCAATGGAACCCTCGGCAGTGAGAAATTCACCGGTGCTTATATCAAGGAAAGCGACACCGCAAGCCTGACGAGTGAAATGCACAGCTGCGACAAAATTGTTCTCGCGGTGATCGAGTATATTGTCATTTATAGAGACGCCGGGGGTGACAAGTTCGGTAATGCCACGCTTGACGAGCTTTTTGGTCAATTTAGGATCTTCAAGCTGTTCGCATATCGCGACACGCTTACCGGCTCTCACCAACTTAGGCAGATAGGTATCAAGCGCATGGTGGGGAAATCCGGCGAGTTCAACGTGTTGAGCCTGTCCGTTGGCTCGTCTTGTCAACGTTATGCCTAGAATTTCAGAAGCCGTAATGGCATCATCTGAAAAAGTCTCGTAGAAGTCTCCTACCCGAAACAGCAAAATAGCATCGGGATGTTTTTGTTTCATCTCGATATATTGTTTCATGAGCGGAGTTTCCACTATTGTCTTTGCCATTTGCTGCAATAATTATATTTATGAAAATGGGAGTGCATCAATGACGCATATCAACTAAAAAGTTGTTTTAAGTATGATTAAAACAGCTTCTAAAGTGTAAAGTTAACAAATCCGAACCGATTCGCAAAATTCACATTCGCATTTCAGGCCGTTTTTGTCTATTTTTACAAAAACACAGATTGGTCAGCCGTGCATATTTCTATTGTTCTCTATTTTATGGCGGCAAGACCTCCTTGGGCGGTTTCTTTGTAGAGTGAGGGGAGATCGTGTCCCGTTTGTTTCATAACTTCAACGATGCGGTCAAACGACACTGAGTGTCGACCATCGGAGAATTGCGAGTATAGATTGGCATCAAGAGCTCGCGCCGCGGCATAGGCGTTGCGCTCTATGCATGGAATCTGCACCAGTCCGCAAACCGGGACACAAGTCAGCCCCAAATGGTGTTCCAATCCCATTTCGG
>CAZBUT010000114.1:0-5750 GCA_964495165.1 uncultured Muribaculaceae bacterium
ATTTCAGCAACGAAGCGTTGCAGGCATCGGAAAAAGCGTTGCAACGTATGCTTGAAGGCTGGAAACGATTGCAGGAATTAAAGCCGTCGGAGGTATCGACTGTAGATGTGAGCGGCTATCATGCCAAGTGTTACGAGGCAATGGACGATGACTTGAACACATCGATTGTGATAGCGCATCTGTTTGATGCCTGCCGTGTGATAAATCAGGTCAACGATGGTCATGCCACTGCTACGGCACAAGATATTGAAACGTTGAAGGATCTGTTTAACACGTTCTTGGTGGATATTCTCGGGGTACGTACCGAACTTGTTGCAGGTACAGGCAATGCCGATGCTTTGCGTCCGTTTGAAGAAGCAGTGGATTTGCTGTTGCAGATACGCTCTGAATCAAAGGCAAAAAAAGACTGGGCAACAAGCGATCTTATACGCAACCGCCTTGCTGAAATCGGATTTGATGTGAAAGACACCAAAGACGGTTTTGAATGGACGTTGAAATAATACGATGAACGGATTCAGGAGATGACGATAAGGGAATTTGCCGAGCGTGTGCTGATGAATTTGCCCTATGTGCCCAATGATCAGCAAGTGCAGCTCATCGCTGCTTTAGCGCGGTTTTGCTCCCCGTCATCGACCAATGACAAGATATTTTTGCTTAACGGGTATGCCGGTACGGGAAAAACTTCCCTTACCGGCTCTCTTGTGAAATCACTGAGCGAAGCCGGAATAACCTCGGTTTTGCTTGCTCCGACAGGTCGTGCGGCAAAGGTATTTGCCCGGTTTGCACAACATCCGGCATATACTATTCATCGGCGCATATATCGCGCTCCGGCAATCGGAGACGCGTCTTCCACGGTCAGCACTATTGCAGAAAACAAATTGCAGAATGCAATATTCATTGTCGATGAGGCTTCTATGATAGGCGCCGGCAATGGTAGTGAGAATGGGAGCAATCTTCTGGAGGATCTCATACACTATGTCTACAGTGGGCATAATTGTCGGCTGATATTGCTTGGCGATACAGCGCAGTTGCCTCCGGTGGGTTGTATAGAGAGTCCGGCTATGAGTGTAAAGATGTTGCGGTCATACGGACTGCGTGTCACACGTGCAATTCTCACCGAGACGGTGCGTCAGACAAGCGATTCGGGTATCCTTTTTAATGCGACAATGCTTCGCAAGGCAATGCGCGTAGAGCCGTTGCCCGTGCCTGCGATTTATACATCTCGTTTTGACGACGTCGATGACATTTCGGGAGAGGAACTCGCCGATTATCTCAGCAACAGCTATAACAGGGCGGGTATCGATGATACGGTGGTGATTACGCGTTCCAATAAGCGAGCAGTGCAGTTCAATCAAGCCATACGTGCCAATATCCTTTACAAAGAGGAGGAATTGACGCGCGACGAGTTGCTTTTGGTTGCTAAAAACAATTATTACTGGAGTGCAAAGGTCAAGGGAATGGATTTCATTGCAAATGGCGATGTGGCGACAGTTGTCAGAGTGCATGAGTCGGAATATAAATACGGCTACCGATTTGCCGATGTGAGACTGTCGTTTCCCGACAAAGATGTGGAGATCGATTGCAAAATACTTCTTGATACTCTTTACTCTGAAGCTCCGGGGCTTGAACCAGATCAGTTGCAGGATTTGTATATGCAATGTATATATGACCCTGATTTGTTTACCCCCGAGACGCCAATGTCAACACGATTGAGAGAGTTGAAAAAGAGCGAGTATTTCAATGCCTTGCAGGTGAAATATGCCTATGCTGTGACGTGTCACAAGGCACAAGGCGGGCAATGGAGCGATGTTTATGTCGATATGGGCTACATTCCGCCTGAGGCGCAAGGCATGGATTTTTATCGTTGGCTCTACACAGCCACTTCGCGAGCCACAAAGCGGTTGTACTATGTTAATCCCGATATAACGGTGAAATAAATGCCAATAAAAACGTTATAACCATAAATAAGAGTCAAATATGAAGAAAATACTGTGGGTGATTTCTGTAATAATGATGGTGTTTACAGCGTGTAAGAACGCTCCAGAGCGCACGTCACCCGATATGGCAATGTATGAGTTGCGAGGCAATGTGAAAGAGTGTATAGTAACATCGCGCGATTCGGCAATCGAGCTATATAGCGACACATTGCGGTTTTCTCCAACAGGCCGGCTTGTTCATGAAACATCATTTTCATATAACTATAATGCCGTGACCGACCTGCTCACATCGGTGACACTCGGTGATGATATAGTGATACCAATCACGATAACCGCTAACGATACAGGCATGGTGGCTACCGGCGAGGCAATGCTTATGAGCGATGACCATACGTTGAAATATGTATATAAACAAGTCAGAGACAACAAGGGGTATATCACATCGGTCGAGTCGCAACAATATGTCAAAATCGGAGATGATGAATTTTATCCCGGCGACATAACCACGCGTGTTACTTATGATTGGCAAAACCAACGTCCGTTATATCAGACAATAGACGGAGAGCAGTTTGACACGGTATATCGCTATGAGTATGACGAAAATGGTTATTTGTCAACCGAACTTGCCGGCGGTTATGACTCGTCTTTTTGGGTGGCAACAACGACCTACAGATATGTGGAGTTTGATTCAAAAGGAAATTGGACCGAGCGAATAGCCACCTGCGAGTCACAAACCCGCAATCCTGAAACCGATGCCGAAAGCCTGTCGCAGACAACTACAATCCAACACCGCACAATCACTTATTATTAGCAGCGGAGGTCGTAGTTGATGATTGATTCGACAAGGTAGAGGTCTATGATGTCGTTGCGGGAGACTTCCATGTCGTCGTAGTCGGGGTTGGCGCTGTGCAAAATCACTTTGCTGTTGTCGGGGTGGCGACGGAGGTATTTTACCATGCGGTAGTCTTCCATGACGATGACATATATCTGCCCCCAGAAGATGTTACGTCGCTCAGAGAGCGGTCGTATGGCGATAAATCCGCCGTTCATGATTACCGGTGTCATGCTGTCGCCCGAGACTCTTACGATGCGGCAGGACTTGTTTAATCGTGGCAAATCCACAACTCCCACAATGCGGTCTTCGGTGAACATGCGGCTGAGTTCGGCGCAGCCGGCTGTCACGTCAATGTCATATACGGGTACTCCGCTGTGTCGCGCCTGCGATACTTGTATCGGTTGCTGAAGAGAGATTTCTGTTGCGTGCGTTTCTTTGGCATAGGGTACATCGGTGCCGTCGCGCAACCATTTTTTAGATACGCCAAGATCTACAACCAAGCGGTTTATCAACGGCTCGGTAATGGGCAACTTGCCGGATAGGCACTTTGACAGGTTTGACGGATCCATTCCGATGCGCCGGGCAAATTGTGCTTGCGACAATCGTGACATTTTAATGAGATAGCGCAGGCGGTCGATTATGGTGTCGGTTGGCAGGTTGTCTAATTGATTCATCGTTTAGAGCCGATTATGGGGTTATTTTACTATAATGCGAGTAGGTTTCAGTTGGTTGTCGGTGGTCAGAATGTATGCGCCATAAGGAAGGGTGATTTCCATGTTGTTTTCGATTATGGGCAGGCGCATGATTATTTTTCCTGACATGTCGTATAAGATGCCACCTGTGTGGGTTTCGCCGCAAATGAATCTAACCCAACCCGGGTGGCAGACTGCTACGAGCGGTCGGTCGGCTTCAACGCCGGATATTCCTGCATGTTGCACAAATATGACGTTTGATTCGGGCGAACGATAACCAAGGCGCACAGATTGCACCATGTAACTTTCGCTGTCGGAGGTGTCAAAATCGGTTATCTCTAAGGAGTTTTCTTCGGCCTCAATCTCTTCGATTGTTGCCTCTCCGTTAACGTAGCGGGTGCGTGTCACGATGTAGTAATCGATTGTCTCTCCGCTTGGTTCTTCCCAATTGGCGGTATATGACGAATCGGTTATCGATGATGCATCGAGAGCTTTTATTGTGGATAGCGTGGGAGTTTCAAGGCATTCGCCGGAAAGCACAATGCCGCGAGAACCGTCCAATCCACCGTCGGACACGATGAGTTTGGTGGTGTGATTGCCTATTGCTTCAGGTGTATAAGTAATTGAAAACCAATATCCGTCGGCTGTGTTAATGAGCGATGTCTTTATTTCACTGTCGGACAGCGCAAACATCGATTTGTCGCCAGAGTATAATACAAGCGATGTGGAGCCGGTGAGGTTTTCTCCTTTGAAAAGCAGCCTCATCGTTTTAGACTGTCCTATTGCAACTTCGCCGAAGTCAAGGCTTGTGCCTTGGGTAGGGGTTATGAGCAGTGGCGTTCCCGACGGAGTGTCTTCAATGTCGATATAGAATAATTCGTTGGTTTTGTTTCCCCAGATGTGCTCGGCGAGAGCCGGAAAATCTATAAACGGGTTGCGGTTGTTTTGGTAGGAGTAAACGACATCGTTGCGGTCGGTCTCTTTCCGGCTAACGGGGTCTTGGCGATGCCATTTAAGCAACAGGTCAATCGCCCAGCCGGTGAGTGACGGGTAAACGCCGTTTTGCATCATGTAGGAATATTTCCAAGAGAGATTTTGATAGCAAGTGGCCATATAGAAATATGTGCGGGCAAAGTCTCCTTTATATTCGTCGGCCGGTTCAAATACTTTAGATGCTCCTCCGCCTTGCCCGGTTACGGCATATCCGACTTTAGACACCCCGTTGTCAAAAGTCGATGTCTGCACCTCGCCAAGCGGATAGTTGCTCTTGGCAGAATTGGTTTTCATCTCAGAAGGGTAGAGGTGGTTAAGGTCGGTATAGGCCGGCACAGCCGATGAACCGCCCCACCAACTTTTGGGAACTGAATGTTCTCTGTTCATACCCGAGAAACTCGGATAAGAAAACGTTTCATTTGAGTACATTTCCCACCACTCATTACCTCCGGGGCGCACATCGGTATATCTGAAGTATTTTGGCAGATCGCTGTATGACGATACGGGTGTGTGGTCATAAATAATGTTGTGTACGGCTGTTTTAAGTTCTGATGAAGTTTTGCCGTTTAATGAAGAATAATAACCGGCCGGTATTTCAGCGTGTAAAGCCGTTGCAGCAACCAAGGTTGCAAATATTGCATAAATGAAACGTTTCATAATCGTGGATTTGTGGACAGACAAATTTAGCATTTATCTGTCAATCGTGCAACATGCGTCATGCTTTTTAGACGAGAATAATTATAAACAAGTATAGGGAGCGCCTTGTGGGAGCTCCCTGTTATTTTGGAATCGAGATTCCGTAATTGCTTATTGCGCAGTGTCGGCAGGAACTTCTGTTGCCGGAGCTTCAACTGCCGGAGTTGCGTATTCTGTTCCTGTTACTTGGATTGTAGTGGGCTCTGCTTGAACACGAGAGCTGACAGTCACATTGCGTGGCATAACAAACGCTGAAACGATTGCAAGAACGCCAATGGCCGCAGCAAGAGTCCATGTTGCTTTTTCGATGAAATCGGTAGTGCGACGTACACCCATTATTTGGTTTCCTCCACCAAATGTAGATGACAAACCGCCTCCTTTAGATTTCTGAACAAGCACCACAATGATGAGCAAAACTGCTGCAATGATAGATAAAATGATAACGAGTGGATACATGATATGTATTTGTTGTTATGTTAATTATGTCGTTGATTTATTATTAATTTCTGCAAAAAGCGCAATTGGTCTGCAAAGTAAATACTTTTTTCTGGAAAATTCAAACTTAATTTGCTTATAATTTCATAAGCCTTTGAGTAT
>CAZBUT010000115.1:0-5719 GCA_964495165.1 uncultured Muribaculaceae bacterium
GCATATTCTTCAAAACTATCGTGGTGTTTCATGCGCAACTGTGATATGCGGTTGGCAACAAGAAAACTTTCCTCATAATCGCTATAGGATTGAACAACCTCTATTAATGAACCGATTTCGTTACAAGAGAATACTTGTTTGCGTATCTGTTCGGTATTCTTGTCTATCAATGAATTGGCGGCATTAATAATATTTTGAGTAGAACGATAGTTCTGTTCCAATTTGAATATGCGTAAATCGGGATATGAATTTTTTAGATTCAATATGTTACGTATATTTGCGCCTCGGAATGAATATATACTCTGTGCATCATCACCCACAACACATAGATTATGGTTCTCATTGCATATCTGAGAGACAATGAGGTGTTGTGCAAAATTTGTGTCTTGGTATTCGTCAACGAGTATATAACGGAAATATTCCTGATAGTGGTGAAGAATATCGGGGTTGTCGCGTAACAGAAAATTTGTGTAATACAGCAAGTCGTCAAAATCCATTGCACCTGCTACAAAACAACGATTGCGATACGTACGATAAATCTCATTTAGTCTTGGGCGTCGTGCGCGTTTGTCTGCCTCAAGAATGTCAGATGTAGTGGCGTATTTTTCCGGAGATATTAACGCGTTTTTTGCAGCAGAGATTGCCGACATCACAATTGACGGTTTATATATCTTATCATCTAAGCCCATTTCTTTAATAATGGACTTTATCAATGATTTTGAATCGTTTGTGTCGTAAATTGTAAAGTTACTCTTGAATCCTATGCGCTCGGCATTTATACGTAAAATACGAGAAAATATGGAATGGAATGTCCCCATCCATAATTTTGATGCGGTTGCTGTGCCTACAAGCTTCTCAATGCGCTCACGCATCTCTCGTGCTGCCTTGTTGGTAAACGTCAGAGCGAGTATGCGCCATGGTTCGTAACCATTATATAGCAGGTGGACAATCTTATATGTAAGAACCCTGGTTTTCCCTGATCCGGCACCTGCAATGACAAGCGCAGGACCATCGGTATATAACACGGCCTCTTGTTGTTGTGAATTCAGCTGATTTATGTAATCTTCCATTATATGGCAAAGTTAGCTCCTTTGTCGGGTGAAAGCAAGAAAATCACCAAAATTTATTTAATTGGCTGTTGTACTCAAATCCCCCTTTGGCGAGGGTGTCGATGAGCCATTGGCGATCAATGTGCAAATCATCACACAACTCATCAAGAGAAGCATAGTCATCACGTAATTTGGTGTTTATGAAACTAAACAATATAGTAATGTCAGTAGGTAAATTTTCCATTATGTCAAATCTTTTTGCGAGTGCAAAAATAACATTTAATTTGCATTTGGTAATCGTTTGACGTAACTTTGTCAAAATAAATTGTCATTACAATGATTAGTGTTGAATTTATTCAAAATTATATTAACACAGCTATAACCGAGATCCCCTATCCGGAATCACCTAAAGGGCTATATGACCCAATCGTGTATACACTTGCCGGAGGAGGTAAGAGGATACGTCCGGTACTTACACTTGCAACCTGTGCGGCATTGGCCGGAAATATAAACAACGCCAAATATCAGGCTCTTGGGATCGAAATGTTTCATAATTTCACTCTTTTGCATGATGATGTAATGGATAGGGCCGACAAACGCCGAGGACGTCCGACAGTGCATGTACGTTGGAATGAGTCGACCGCTATATTATCGGGAGATGCGATGCTGACAATGGCGACACAACTTGTGTGTCAAGAGGCGGGAGAAAAGACCGCATCTGTGCTTGAATTGTTTAACCGCACAGCAATGGAGGTTTATGAAGGGCAACAGTATGATATTGATTTTGAGAAACGCTCTGATGTCACAATCGATGAATATATAGAAATGATTCGGCTGAAAACGTCGGTTCTGCTCGGGTGTGCATGCAAAATTGGAGCGATTATGGCAAATGCCGACTTTAAGGCTTGCGAAGCGTTTTATTTATATGGAATTAAACTCGGTCTCGCGTTTCAACTGCAAGACGATTATCTTGATACATATGGGAATCCCGAGGTGTTTGGCAAAGCAATAGGAGGTGATATTGTCAACGACAAAAAAACTTGGTTGCTGATTTCGGCTTTAGCAGAAGACAAAACAGGTCGTTTGGCTCAATTAATAGGGCAAAAAATAGACCCTGACGAGAAAATAAGTCAAGTTAAAGCCATATATGACGAACTTGATTTGGGAAACCGCTGTCATGTGCTGATTGACAGGTATGCATCAGAGGCTATTACTGCATTGCGAGAATTGAATCTACCGGCAGATGTAAATGCTTTTTTTGTTGATTTGGCTCATAAATCTTGCAGAAGAACTCATTGAAAAGATCCATGTTTATAGATACTCATACCCACTTATATCTTGACGAATTTTTGCCAACGCCCGCTGATGCTGTTGATAGAGCGATTGCGACAGGTGTTGAGAAAATGATATTTCCAAATGTAGATCTGACTACTATTGAACCGATGAAACGTTTGCAATCACAATTTCCTGCAAATGTTTCAATGGCAATGGGATTGCATCCCACAGAAGTAAAAGATACGTGGAAAAAAGATTTAGATGTTGTTGAAAAAGAGTTAAACAGCATCGCTGCCTACGTTGCCGTCGGGGAGGTTGGAATCGATTTGTATTGGGATAAGACATTTGTCAAAGAGCAGAAAGAAGTCTTTGATATACAGATGCAATGGGCTTGTCAAAAGAATATTCCGGTAATAATTCATTGTCGAGAAGGATTAGATGAAATTCTTGATGTAATGGATTCCAGGAAAGAAAATCTGCCTATGTGTATATTCCATAGCTTTGGAGGTGACAATGAAGATGTAGAGCGCATACGTCATAGAGGAGACTTCTATTTTGGGATAAACGGAATTGTCACGTTTAAAAATTCCAAGCTGAAAGATGTTCTGTCCACAATAAGCATTGATAGAATATTATTGGAAACAGATGCGCCATATCTTGCCCCTGTTCCTCATCGCGGAAAACGCAATGAAAGTGCATATATAATCCACACAGCCGCATACATCGCAAATGCTATGGGGCTTACGTTGCAAGAAGTTGAGACTCGCACTACCCTCAACGCAAAAACCGTCTTCAACCTTATTTAATCTATCATGAAAAAGTTATTGTTAGTTTTGTGGGTCTTGGCAGGAATGGTGGTGAGTGGCTGCGGTGACGGGTTGGTTGATGAGACTCTTAATCGAGCAGAGGCTTTGGTTGATGTGAATCCGGATTCGGCTTTGATTGTGCTTGAAACAATTAATGCCAATGATATTTCATCTAATTCACAGAAAGCCCGATATGTGTTGTTGAACACACATGCAAAATTCATCTCAACCGGAGGATTATCTATTAAAGACTCAACAATAAATATTGCTGCCGACTTTTATCGAAATAGCGGTACAGCAAAAGAGCTCTCTCTTTCGTTACTATATCAAAGCAATTATTTAATGAACAGTGGGAAAAGAGATGATGCCATGTTGAATTTAATTGAAGTAGAGGAAATTTTTGCTGAATATAACGATAATTATGCGCAAGGGTTGTATAATCTGATTTTAGGTGTGATGTATCAAGTATATTTTGATGAACAACGAGCGATTGATTCATATAGACAAGCTCAGCATTATTTATCAAAAGATGATAATGTGACCGAAATGTATTTATTATCTAAATTTTTTGAAGGCTCAATGCTTTGCAACAAACCTGCATCATATAATCGTGCTATTGAGTTGATACGTGATGCTCAACAGGGATTTGAAGCAAATAATCAAAAACAGTCTGTCACGCTATGCAAATGTTTATTGACGCTATTGTATGTCCAAACCGGTCAATTTGAAAAAGCGGAAAATGTCTCAAAAGATATTACAGATACATTAATCATTCCTAATAACTTTCATTCAAATATATTCAGTGCCAAAGCGTATTTATATTTCAAAAAGAACGATATGGTCAATGGCCGTAAATATATCGACTTGGCATCTAAATATGCAACCTCTAAAAGCGACTCATTGCAAATATATAATTTTAAAGCAAAGATAGCTGTTGATAAAGGGGATTATAAACAGGCATTTGAATTTCAGCTAAAGGCTTCTGATCTGTCAAAAGAAATAATGACACAACGTCTTGAATCTCCTTTAATGACGTCCCAACGAGATTATTTAAAGAAAGAGCTTGAAAATAATAAGGTGCTTCAAAAATATGAAAAACAAAGAAACATCGCTATCATATCAGTTATATTAATTTTGTCGGTGTCTTTTATCTTGTATCTAAGGAGGTTGAATAAGAACAAACAACGCAGACTTGATGAATATGCCGGAGTAATTAATGAGTTACAAACTACACTTCAAGACAATAAATCGGCGGCATCTGAACTTATACAAACATTATATAAAGATCAATTTAAAATATTAAACGGAATAAGTGACTCGTTTTTCAACCGGAGCAATGATGCTAAGGGACAAAAATATGTTTACAATGAAGTTAAATATTTTATTGAGCAATTCAGTAAAGACAAAAAGTCATTGCAAGATTTGGAAAACACGGTGAATAAATGTTGTGATAATGTCATGAAAAAGTTAAGGGAGGAAATGCCGGACTTAGATGAGATAGATTACAAGCAATTATGCTATCATTACGCAGGCTTTTCGGGGAAACTTATTAGCATTTTATTGGATAAATCTCAGGCAAATATTTACATGAGAAAATCTCGTTTGAAAGAGAAAATTCAACAATCAAATATTCAAAGTAAAGACGCGATTCTTAGATTTTTATTATAAATACCTTAAAATCAATACATTACAATAATATAACACACCGATGCGCTAACTAAATGAAAATCAGCAGTATACGCGGGTAGTTAGAAATTAATTATCTAACAAACTTTGTAATTCATTGAGTATCAATGGGTATTTGTGCGGCATTGTTAGATACTTTGACTGTCTAAAATTTTAAGCGAAAAACCAATTCAGACTAAATTTGCGACATAATAATTCAATCAAAAACTTTTATTATGAGCAAGAAAATTTTAACATTAATCGTGTTGTTAATTCCTGAATTGATTTCGGCTTATACAATATCAGGAAAAGTAATAGACTCTGAAAAAGAACCGATGACCGGGGCGAGCATTGCCTTATATAAAGATTCGGTTACAATAGTTGGAAGTGCATCGGCCGATATTGCCGGAAAGTTCCGGTTAACGTCAGATATAAAAGGAAATTTAAGCGTGCGTATTTCAATGGTCGGTTCTGTGCCTTCAAATATACAATTTGAGTCGAGTGGGAATAATATTGATTTAGGAATAATTACGCTTGCTTCATCACCGACAATGCTTGGCGAGATTGTAGTTGAAGCTCAAAATGTAGTCGAGAAAGGCAGTAATTACATTGTACTTCCCACAGAAAAGGAGATAAAACAATCTGGAACATCAATAGATTTGCTTGAGAATCTCCAATACAAATTACCCGGATTGCATGTTAATTCTTCATTAGACAAAGTGACTATTGAAAATGGAGCAGCCATATTCCAAATAAACGGTCGTATAGTCGATTATTCACGCATACAGTCACTGAACAATGACAACATACTGCGTATCGAGTATTCAAATGTTTCAGACATCAAATATGGCACTTCTGTTATGGGTGTAATAAATTTTGTGACCAAACCGGTGGCAAAAGGGGGCAGCCTTTTAATAAATGCGC
>CAZBUT010000116.1:0-5718 GCA_964495165.1 uncultured Muribaculaceae bacterium
GTTCAACACCCCTTGGATCGTATTCTTAAATATGGTTTTATTGCCGGACATGGTGAGTCTCGCCCGGCAAAACGCATTGAGACTGCAAGTATCATTGGTTGCATATCATTGGAAACTGCACAGAATGAGATGCATGGCGGTCAGGCTATACCTGCGTTTGATTTTTATTTGGCACCTTATGTCCGTTCGTCATATATAGAAGAGGTAAAAACAATTGAAGCGCTTAACGGCAAAGACTATTCACACTTGTATGATGCTGAAATTGAGGACTACTTGAAAAAAGATCTTGACGACCTTGACGGTGATAACCGGGTCAAACAACATGCGATAAACAAGACGGTCAGTCGCGTGCATCAAGCAATGGAAGCCTTTATACACAATATGAATACTATTCATTCACGTGGCGGAAATCAAGTTGTGTTCAGTTCAATAAATTATGGTACAGATACCTCAGCCGAAGGCCGTTGTATAATTCGCGAAATTTTACATTCTACTTATGAAGGTGTTGGTAACGGAGCGACTGCAATATTCCCGATTCAGATATGGAAGAAGAAACGAGGTGTAAGTTATTTGCCGGAAGATCGCAATTACGACCTTTATAAATTGGCATGTAAAGTAACAGCTCGCCGTTTCTTCCCCAATTTCGTGAATCTTGATGCTACCTATAATCACCATGAGAAATGGGATATAAATGATCCGCAACGTTACAAATATGAAGTGGCTACTATGGGCTGCCGTACACGCGTATTTGAAAACCGTTATGGGGAAAAAACTTCAATAGGTCGCGGAAATTTAAGTTTCTCAACTATAAATATAGTAAGAATCGCTATCGAATGTATGCCAATTCAAGATATGGAAGAAAGAATCAGGCGGTTCTTTTCAAAATTAGACGAGGTGCTTGAGATTACAGCGCGTCAATTATGCGATAGGTTTGATTTTCAAAAAACAGCAATGGCCAAACAGTTCCCGTTGTTGATGTCTCGTTTGTGGAATGGTAGCGAAAATCTCAAATCCACTGACACAATTGAGAGTGTTATAAATCAAGGTACTTTGGGCATCGGTTTTATCGGACTTGCTGAATGCCTTGTAGCTATCACCGGCAAACATCATGGAGAATCGGACGAGTCACAGGCTCTCGGTGTAAGAATTGTGTCACATATGCGTAGTAAAGCAAATGAATTTTCTGAACGTTATGAACACAATTTCTCTATTCTTGCAACACCTGCCGAAGGATTATCGGGCAAGTTCACAAGCAAGGATCGCAAAACATTTGGTGTGCTTCCGGGTATAACCGATAAGATTTATTACACCAACTCAAATCATGTGCCTGTATATTATAAATGTTCTCCGAGACATAAAGCTAAAATCGAGGCTCCTTATCATGAGCTAACCCGTGGCGGACATATTTTCTATGTAGAAATCGATGGTGACGCAACACATAACCCTGAAGCTATTGCCGACATCGTAGATCTCATGGATAAACACAATATAGGATATTGTTCGGTTAATCACAATCGCAATCGGTGTATGGCTTGTGGGTATGAAGACGCGCAAGATAATTTAGAGAAATGCCCTAAATGCGGTGGTGAAGATATTGACAAATTGCAACGTATCACCGGTTACCTTGTCGGCACGACCGATCGATGGAATAATGCAAAATTGGCAGAACTTAATGACCGTGTAGTGCATAAATAAATGGTAACGTTTCAGATACTCGATATTATTGCCGGGACTACAGTAGATGGTCCCGGCTTGCGTACATCAATATATTTTGCGGGTTGCGAGCATAAATGCCTTGATTGTCATAATCCGCAGTCGTGGAATGCAAAGGCTGGTGTGTCTATGGCTGTCGACGATGTAATGAAGCAGATTATTGAGAATGATTTCAATGTTACATTTTCAGGTGGAGACCCAATGCTGCAGGTTGATAATTTGATTGAACTTGCCAAAAGGGTAAAATCTATAGGAAAAAACATTTGGTGCTATACCGGATATACCTATGAAGAGGTTTTGAATTCGAGTAAATTAAAAACGATTTTACCCTATATAGATGTACTTGTCGACGGTCGATATGAAAAGGAGTTGAGAGATACGGAATTGTTATTTCGTGGCTCGTCAAATCAAAGATTAATTGATGTGACGAGGTCTTTAGAATCCGGTTCAGTGGTTATTTGGTCTTGCTAATATTGCAGATAAATAAAAGGTACAATGTCGCTTTGTCGAACTTGTATAATCAGAAATACAACCGCTGCAAGTATTATGCCTTGAAACATAACCGGTATGCGGTTGTAGCGCGATTGTAGCGCAAGAGTCCATTTGTGCGGGGCAAAATGCAATAGCAGTCCTATTGCCATTATTATAACGATAAGTAAATACCCTTCAAAAAACTGCGGTGCCACTGAAATGTGGAACTTTGTTGTTATTTGTGTTAACATATCGGTAACGTGTTCCATAGATTCTGCACGGAAAAATATCATACCGAATGCTATTAGTGTGAATGTTACAAATATGTTTAATGTACGCTTCCACCATGGTACGATATAACCTTTTTCTTTTGTCGGAAATAGTTTTTTCAATTCTTTATGCAAGACGAGGAGCATACCGTTCCATGCGCCCCAAATAAGGAACATCCATGACGCGCCATGCCATATACCACCGATTATCATAGTGTTGAGAAGGTTCAGTCGAGAGCGCATGCGTGTTGTGCGACTGCCACCCATTGGTATATATAAATAATCTCTTAGCCATGAAGACAACGAAATGTGCCACCTTCTCCAAAATTCAGTAGGGTTTTGAGATTTGAAAGGCGAATTGAAATTGTCGGCAAATCTATAACCTAAAATCAAAGCAATTCCTATAGCCATGTCGGAGTAACCTGAGAAATCACAATAAAGTTGAAGCGTGAAGCCATACATACCCACGAGGTTTTCAAATCCGCTATAAAGTGCCGGATTGTCAAATATGCGATCGACAAAATTGCCGCTAATGTAATCGGCAATTACAACTTTCTTTATCAAGCCTGTCATCACAAGGAAAAAGCCCTCACCTGCCATTTCTTTTGTCGGGCTTATGTTAGCTCTGATTTGAGGGATCATCTCTTTTGCTCTTACGACCGGGCCGGCAAGCAATGGCGGGAAAAATGTCAAGAAGAATATATAGTCAAGCATATTCTTTACCGGAGACATTTGTCCGCGATATACATCTACAATATAGCTTATGGAGCGGAATGTGAAAAAAGAAATTCCAGCAGGCATAATTATGTCAAGTGGGTCAAAATGTGCTGACGTGATATTGGCAAATGTTGATAGAATCAAGTTGGTGTATTTGAAATATATGAGCATACCTACGTTTGCCAATACATTTAATGCCACAATTGTTTTTCTCGCTAAACTTGATTTGGTAATTCCAAGCAAATTCCCGAGTGTATAGTCGCTTAAACACACGCCCAATAAAATCAGACAATATTCTGCACTTGACTTATAATAGAAATAGATAGAGAATAATATCACAAATATCATTTTGAGATAACGGTTGTTACTCAAAATACGATAAACGAGCAAAAAACATAAAAACAATATAAGGAACAACCCCGTATTAAATAGCAAAGGGGTACCCTCTTGATACATTAATATTGCTTTAAGTTTTGCAATATCAAATGTTGTTGTCAGCCATTGTGCTATTTGTTCCATTGCGTGATGCTTGTGTTTTATGTGAATTGATGTCTTTGGTTAATGCTTCATAAAGGAGTTGCCCCTGAATTTTGTAGCCGGTAGCGGTATTGTGAATATGATCACGGCTCATCAATTTGTCATTTAGCCACAAATTAGCGGCTCCTTTACCTCCTGCTATGTCATACCAGTCATAAACTGCAATGTTATTTTCTTTGCCGTATCGCAAAATCTCATTGCGCAGAGTTAGAATCTTTTCGTTAACTATGTATCCACGTCTTCTGCGACGACCCTTTCGTCTTATGTATCTGCGTTTGTGGCATTCCATGGGGGTGACAAGTAGAATTTGTGCTTGGGGATTATCTTCGCGCACATTCTGAACCATTGTATGGATCGTTTGCTGAAATGCCACGGTTGATATACGTCCAAACGCTTCGTTTGCGCCAAGACTTAAAATTACAAGAGATGGCTTAAGTGATGCAATGTCCTTACCGATATGACCTATGCGATTATAAGTATCATATGTTGCACCGTTGTTTCCTATGGTGTGATATATTATACCGGAATTTGAATTAGATAAAACAGCTCCAAAAATAGATACTTGGGTTGTGCGATTCATTTTTAGAGTTACTTCAGTCGTAGCATGACCAAGATTTATATCAATGTATCTATCATAATAATTATATGTCGTGCTGTCATTGTTATTGGCTGTTATTATAGAGTCAATATTTATAGTGCCGGAGTGGTATAATCTGACGTTGCTAAATGGCTCGGTCGTAGTTCGAGAAAGTGTGCTTATAGTCAAATCAAAATCCTTACTTATCGGGGAAATAGATATTCCTGTGAATCCCATTTCTGAATCTGATCTCTGCTTTATTGCCTTTGTCGCATTCCAGCGACAGAGGCTTGTAAATGCGTAGTCGCGAGGCTCGTTGGTCTTAGCCATTTTGAATGGAATAACAAGCCCTCTACCGGCACTGCCGTAATCGTGTTGAAGCAGGTTGCGTGTATAGCCTGTAGCAATATCAGCTTGCAGGTGAGAATCTCCTATGTGAACAATGCTTATGGTGTCGAAATCAGCGTTATTTAGTTGGTCGTAGAATTGACTCCAATCGGCACCGTTATAAATAATATTGTTTTTATCGATTTTTATATAGTCATAATCAATTTTAGCCAATTGTGCAGATGTACATGAATCGACAGAAATATCTGGATTTTCTCGGATAGAAATATCCTCTTCCATACAAACATCTTGCGCATTTGCAACAATAATATTGAAGAAACAAATTAGTATTAAGAATAAAGTTTTATTCATTGATTGCGTGTGTTAAAGATTTTACAAATTCAGAGGCAAGAACTTCACCTCCTTTATAAGATAAATGGATATAATCTTTATTTACGTATGCCGGGGTATGGTTGGCCCATTTAACTACGGCATCTTCACCTCCCATAGCTTCACGAGTGTCCCAAAATACACATTGCATTCTTTTGGCTAATTGCCGTTGAGCGTTAACCATAATAGGCACGTTCCTCATTGAATGCACTTCGCTTCCGCGCTTTTCTCCCCTATCACCGATGCCCATTAATATTATATCGGTATTTGGGTAACAATTCCGCAGATGTTCAATCACCTTTCCCATATGCGCCGTATAGGCGTTGAAATTTGTTTGTCCGGCGGTCATGGCGTTAATGCCATACTCCAAAATAATCAAGTCGTATTGGATATACTGAGAAAGTTGGTGTGATAGATTTTTATTTACGCGAGTCAGTGTTATACCTGAACTGCCACGGGTCGACATACAATCGACGGTAATGCCATGATTGTCTTCAAGCCATACGCCTAAACCTATCAAAGATTCAGATGATGTTTTGACTGAGAATTCTTCTGTTGGTATAGATATATTTATGCATTGCACAGAATCACTTCCTGCAACACTGTGATTTATCCATTCTGCCCCGACTTTTGTGCTTATAGTCGTGCTATCTTGACAAATGAATAAAGGCAAGTTCTATAAATTAAGCTATTGTTAATCAGTGTATTATTTAGTAT
>CAZBUT010000117.1:0-5632 GCA_964495165.1 uncultured Muribaculaceae bacterium
GGTGATGCTGGCTTATGACAAAGGACTTTTCTCTCTCGATGATTTTGCATCAAAGCATATCCCCGGACTTCGAGACACCGACAAATACAGTATCACGGTAAAAGAATTATTGTTTCATGAGTCGGGAATGCCGGCATCTCTCAACATGTTTAACATCATGATGGACTCAACCACCTACGATGGCAAGTTGATAAACAACCGCCGCACGGCAACCCACACAATCAAAATTGAAAATCGAGCCTATGGACACAAAGATGCAAAATTGCGACGGGATATAACATCAACAGTAAAGGACAACGACTTCAATATCGAAGCCGCAAAAGGATTATATGTTTCTCCTGTCACATTCGACACTATCATGGGTCGTATATATAGTGCAAAACTACGCAAAACTAAAAAATATAATTACAGTTGCCTCAACTTCTGCCTGCTCATGGATATGGAGCAAAGACTCACCAATACCGACCATAATGACTGGGTCGAGAAAAACATTTACGCCCCGATAGGCGCATATCACACGATGTACCGGCCCCTACTGAAATGGGAATCGAGCGATATTGCTCCAACCGAGAACGATACTTACCTGCGTCGACAGACGGTACATGGATATGTACATGACGAAACTGCCAATTTCTCCGGAGGGGTGCAAGGCAATGCCGGTCTGTTTTCAAATGCCAATGACCTTGCAAAGTTATGTCAAATGTGGCTTAACGGAGGGAACTACGGAGGTGTACAGATTTTGTCACCAGAAACAGTAAGATTATTCACAACAGAAAAAAGTCCGACATGCCGACGTGGATTAGGATTTGACAAACCCGACATCGAAAATCCCGACAACTCCCCTACTACAGAACTTGCTACCGCCGCGACATATGGACACCTCGGGTTTACAGGCACTGTATTTTGGGTCGATCCCGATAATGAACTGATATTTATATTTCTGTGCAACAGAGTAGTGCCCACACGCAGCAACAAGGCATTCAACGAATTAAACATTCGTCCGGCATTATTTGAAATGGTATATCAAGCCTTGAAATAAGACGATAATTATGCCGAAAGATGCTCTACAAGAATTTTGATGCCTATAAATAATAATATGATACCGCCGGCTATCTCAGCTTTGGATTTGTAACGGTATCCAAAAATATTCCCTATCTTAAGTCCGGCGACAGAAAAAGCAAAAGTCGTCAGACCTATAACTATTGCAGCCGTCAAAATATTCACGCCAAGAAACGCAAAAGAAATTCCTACAGCAAAGGCATCAATACTTGTAGCGACCGCCATGATAAACATTGTTTTCACAGAAAAGTCGGGGTTGACATTCTCATCATGAGAACATGCTTCACGTATCATGTTAAAGCCAATTACACCCAATAGCACAAATGCAATCCAATGGTCAAAATCAGCGACAATAGACGCAAAGCTCGCGCCAAAACAATATCCGATGAGTGGCATTAACGCTTGGAATCCTCCAAACCATGAACCAACGCTCAAGCTATGTCTTAATTGAATGTGCTGCACCGTAAGCCCCTTGCCAATAGACACAGCAAAAGCGTCCATAGACAATCCGATAGCAATAAACAACAATTCTATAATACCCATTATATTTCTGATTTTGATGCAAATTTACGCATTTTCCCATATAGCAACAAACATAGAATATTCAATTAACACAACAGACCGCCCTGAATCAACCGGGCGGTCTGGTAATTATGGAGATCCCTAAATATTATTCGGCAACTACTTCCGGGTCGAGAATTACAACGCGGTAATTACCTTGGTCAAGAAGACGCTTCATAAAGTCTTGAACATCTTGTGTAGTGATCGCGCCAACAACTTTTTCCATTCCGTTGAATGAGTCTACGCCACTCAATACATAACCTACGAGACCGCCCATCCAGTTTTCATTCTTTTCATAACCTTCGGCGATATTCTTCAGCATATATTCCTTAATCTTACCAAGTTCATCTTTTTTTACATTCTTGGTCATATCTTCAAACTCACCCGCAATCATACCGAGTACTTTCTCTTTTAACTCGGGCTTCATGGGGAATGATGACATCAGCACGCAATTTTGATATGGAACACGGTCCAAGCTTCCAGAAGCACCAATTGAATAAACAGCACCCTCTTTTTCACGAACTGTGGCAATCAAGCGCGCAGTCAAAATCTGACCGGCGATTGACGCAAGACGAGCGTCTTTTGCAGTATAAGGCATATCACCGAAGCAAACTATTTGCGCCCAAGTCTGAGGAGTTTCCATCTTGGCAGTGTAAGTGTCAGTCTCTTTACCTCCATTCATACCAAGTTCAGGCTTGATATTATAGTCTGTAACGCGATTTGCAGCATCGGCAGGCAAAGTTGCAAGATATTGCTCTGCCAATTGACGGAGTGCATCTACATCTACATTACCGACAAATGTAAATGTGTAATCAGCCGCATTGGCAAGCATAGTATGTATCATATCAAGAATTGCCTGACATTCGGCAGCCTTGATAACATCAATACTGATCACTCTGTCACGTTCTGATTTATTGAGTGACTCTGCGACACGTTTGCCAAAAACATATTGAGGCGAAACTTCTTGATTTTGGAGTGCACCGATATACATATTCTGCACTGCGGCAAATTCATCTTCTGTAACATTCAATCCCGTAAATGTCATGTAAACAAGCTCCATGAGAGTCTGAATGTCTTTTGGCGTTGTAGAACCAGAGAGAGTGCGGCGGTCAGTTCCGAACGAATGACGGAGCGATGCCTGTTTTCCAGCCAAATACTTCTGCAAATCGGCATTGGTATATTCTCCAAGACCATATTGTTGCAAAGCATAGGGCATAAATATCATGCTGGCAGCCTTCTCATCACCGAATACCGATGTGCCGTTTTTGGCTGATGCGTTGAATCGTATTTCATCTTCTTTGAAAGATGTTTTCTTTACTATAACCTTAACGCCATTTGAAAGAGTCCACTCGATTGTGCCCCATTGAGCATTTTCAACCTCTTCTACAATCTTGCCGGGAGCAGGAAGCTCTTTGATGAGCGGTTCGCTCTTCACATTATCAACATAAGCCTCGATATTTTCTGCATCAACTGCTTTCATTGCATCATCGAGTTCAGCCTCTGTCGGGAACACGAAACCTTCTTTGTCGGGCAAAAGAGCAAGCACAATGCGGTTATTGGGTGTTATCACTTCAGGCAACAACATGTTTATGGCTTCCACCGGTATTTGGTTAGCTACCAACGACATCATTTGATATTCATACTCAATGCCGGGTATAGGCTCTTTGTCTATGAAGTGACGCACGTATTCACGCGCCAAACGCGTTGACTCTTGCTGATTACGATTTTTGTAAGCAGTTTCAAGGCGTGACAAATATTCACTGCGTGCACGCGCATATTCAGTCGCTGTAAATCCGCCACGTTGAGCGCGCAACACCTCACGATAAATAGACTCAAGCACAGGCTTGATGTCATTGCCTTTGGCAATACCGGTCACACTGAACGCCTCTTTGGTCTTAGCCAAGAAAAATTCTCCATATCCGGCATCGGCCATGGCAAACGGCGCATCGGGCTTAGACATCATGTCATTCAAACGTGTATTGAGCATAGAAGTGAGCATGTCGATCATATAATCTTGCATCAACGGAGCTATTGTACTCTTCATCGAGTCGGGCATCACGTCACTCTTAAACATCAATTGAACAATCGCATTGCTTTGCTCGACATCTTTGCCTATTGCATATATTGTGCCCTCATTATCCTCCACAGGGAAGTAAACACGCTCAGGGGCATTTGCAGGCATCTCGATCGGAGAGAATAGTTCTATAATCTTCTTTTCGATGCGGTCAACATCAATGTCACCGACAACGATAATACCCTGTTGATCGGGGCGATACCATGCTTCATAATAGTCGCGCAACGCCTGATGAGGGAAGTTGTCAACAACCTCCATTGTTCCGATAGGAAGCCTGTAACCGTAACGGCTTCCCGGATAAATCACAGGGAGCAAACTCTCAAGAATGCGCATTTGTCCGACCATCGAACGACGCCATTCCTGATGTATCACACCACGTTCTTTATCAATTTCATCTCCGTCAAGGAGCAAATCATTTGCCCAATCGTGAAGGATAAGCAAACATGAGTCTTGCACGCTTTCACGTTCAGTGGGAACGCTTGAAATATTATAGACAGTCTCGTCTACCGAAGTATAGGCATTGAGGTTATAGCCAAACTTCACTCCCACAGACTCAAGCCAAGAAACGATTTGGTTTCCGGGGAAATTCTTTGTTCCATTGAAACACATGTGTTCAAGGAAGTGAGCAAGACCTCTTTGATTATCTTCCTCAAGAATAGAGCCGACCTTTTGAGCAATAAAGAAATCGGCTTGTCCCTTTGGATACTCATTGTGACGTATATAATAGGTCAAACCATTGGGTAGCTTGCCTATTTTCACGTTTTGGTCAACCGGCACTGGCGGCATTTGACCTTGAGCCACAGCCATCGCTGGAGTCATCATCATTCCGGCAAGAAGCAGGAATAAAAACTTAAACGCTTTTTTCATTTTACTGTATTATTAGAATTTATTTGAAATTTATTTCGATTTTATCGCAGAGCCTTTCCGCAAAATTCTTGCAAATTAAGCAAAAATCTTTTCTTTAGACGGTGAATTTATTTAAAAGTTACATGACAGAGTCTATTTTAAACATCATTTAACTTAACCCCACGCGGAATCTTGAAGATAATCGACAGCACCACCATTACAATCAACGCCCACGGATAATATAAATACGGGAACGGATCGACAGGAGATATGCCGGCAAGAGCCGTAGCAAGAAGGGTCTGAGCGCCATAGGGAATCAAACATTGCGTTATACACGAACATGTATCAAGCAGGCTCGCCGACTTGCGAGGATCAACTCCATAGCGTTCGGCAATACTCTTTGACAAAGAACCCGATGTGATAATAGCCACTGTATTGTTGGCCGTACAAACGTTGACAATGCTCACCAAAAATGCAATACTTGCCTGCGCGCCTCTCACACCCGAAATGCGGGAAGTGATACATTGCAGAATATACGTGATTCCGCCCGAAGCCTTTATCAATCCAAGCATTCCGGCAGCCAACAATGTTACTATAATAAGATTGCCCATTGAATCAATACCCGCCCCCATATATCCGGCAAGCGACAGCAAGTCATGCCCCATTGCAACAGCAATAGCTACAGCCACGACAATACCAAGCGTAAGAACCAATGTGACATTTATCCCTGTCAAAGCCACAACTATAATCACTATATAAGGCACTACAAGCAAAAACGATGCGTCGTTAGCAACATTGATAGAGCCTACATTTTCACTCATAAACACATATACACACAACGTGGCGACAGCCGCAGGCAATGCAATCCACAGATTGGCCTTGAATTTATCGTTCATCTTGCAGCCCTGCGTGCGTGTTGCAGCAATTGTAGTATCTGAAATAAAAGACAAATTATCGCCAAAGAACGCACCGCCAAGCACCGTTGCAACAAAATACGGTACCGACGCATCGGCCGTCTGCGCAAGCTCAACAGCCAACGGAGTAAGAGCAACGACCGTTCCAACCGATGTACCTATCGACAGAGAAATAAAA
>CAZBUT010000118.1:0-5628 GCA_964495165.1 uncultured Muribaculaceae bacterium
CTGAATTTATGCCACATACATAATTTCATATCTCCTACGGTAATACATGGAGGCAATACTCGATGGCAATCAGTCAAAAATGCGTTAGACTTCATCGGTCCTCTAATTACTGATAAAAGCATCATAACTATTCACGACGGTGCTCGTCCAATAATCACCACTGAGTTGGTCAAACGAGTTATCAATGGTTTGCAATTCTATTCCGGAGCAATACCGGTTATACCCGTCACAGATTCTTTGCGCATGTCTATGCCCGATGGCACATCGACACCTGTCGAGCGGGCGATTTACAAAGCTGTACAAACACCTCAGGCATTCAACGCCGTTAAATTATTGCATGCCTACTCTTTTCCTTATTGCGACAATTTTACTGATGACGCATCGGTTATGGCAGCTGCCGGATACTCCGACATATCTTTAATAGAGGGAGATAGTCATAATATTAAAATAACCCTACCTCACGATATCGAGATAGCGTCGATATACTTTAGAGAAAATGAACCGGCTACGTAATACCGACATTAAATACCTCAAGGGCGTAGGTCCAAAACGAGCCGAACTGCTTGAAAAGCAACTTGGCATAAAATCTTATTATGACCTGCTTTATCATTTTCCGTCTCATTACGTCGATCGCTCATCGATATATAAAATCAATTCCCTCTCGGGTGAAATGCCGGCAATACAATTAAAAGGTCGGTTTATATCATTCAATACCCAAGGAGAAGGAGCCAAAACACGGTTAATCGGGCTTTTCTCCGATGGCACAGGAACCATAGAAGTTGTGTGGTTTCAACGCATCAAGCAATTACGAGATGCTTATCACACGGGAAACGAATATGTAATTTTTGGCAAGCCCACACTATTCAACAATCGTTGGAGTATTGTACATCCTGAAATTGATACCACTGCATCGGCTGATGCAATGCAGGGTTTGAGAGGTGTGTACCCTCTCACTGAAACATTAAGAAATCGAGGAATCAGCTCAAGATATATTTTCAATCTTGTCCAAAACGCATTAACTCTAACAGGAAACATTACAGAAACTCTTCCTGCAGAAATCATCGAGCAATACAGGCTGATGCCTATCAGAGAAGCATTGATCAATATACACAATCCCAAAAACAACGAACTGCTCCAAAAAGCTAAACTCAGACTTAAATTTGAGGAGTTGTTTTATATACAGCTCAACATTTTACGTTATTCAAAAAAACGCACATCTGCACTAAATGGATTCAGATTTCCCCGTATAGGACATTTTTTTAATACATTCTATAGTCAATGCTTGCCATTTGAACTCACAAACGCACAAAAACGCGTAATCAAAGAGATTAGAGCCGACATGGGTTCAGGGCATCAAATGAACAGACTATTACAAGGTGATGTCGGAAGCGGAAAAACATTGGTAGCATTACTGTGTATGCTCATAGCATTAGACAATAATACTCAGGCATGTTTAATGGCTCCAACAGAGATACTTGCGACACAACATTTCGACACTATATCAAATCTTGTGTCATCAATAGGCATAAATGTCAAATTGTTGACAGGTTCAACACGTAAAAAAGAACGAGAAATCATACACGATCAACTTGAAGATGGCTCTTTACATATATTAATAGGTACCCATGCAGTAATCGAAGACAACGTACAATTCAAAAATCTCGGATTTGTTGTAATCGACGAGCAACACCGCTTTGGCGTTGCCCAAAGAGCCAGACTATGGGGCAAGAACTTCACACCGCCACATGTATTGGTCATGACCGCAACCCCCATACCACGCACATTGGCAATGACAGTTTATGGCGATTTAGACGTGTCTGTCATTGATGAACTTCCGCCCGGAAGAAAGCCAATCACAACGGCATTGCGATTTGACAACCAACGTCTTGACGTATATAAACACATCGGCCGACAACTAAAAGAAGGGCGGCAGGTATATATTGTTTACCCTTTGATACAAGAAAACGAAAAACTTGACTTGCGATGCCTTGAAGAAGGATATGAACTGATAAGGGAAACTTTTCCCATGTACAAAGTAGCTTACGTTCACGGTAAAATGAAACCGTCGGAAAAAGACTACCAAATGAATCTGTTTGCGTCTCATCAAGCCGACATACTTGTTGCTACAACAGTAATAGAGGTTGGAGTAAACGTTCCAAACGCCACAACTATGCTCATCGAAAATGCCGAACGATTTGGACTATCTCAATTGCACCAATTAAGGGGACGAGTTGGCAGAGGCGAAGGGCAAAGTTATTGCATATTGATGACTAAGTACAAAATTGCAGCTGAGACCCGAAAACGCTTGGAAATAATGACTTCAACGACAGACGGGTTTCTTATTGCAGAAGCCGACCTCAAAATGAGAGGCCCAGGCGACATGGAAGGGACCATGCAAAGTGGCATTGCCATTAACCTTAAAATTGCCAATTTAGCAACTGACGGACAAATCATACAGCTCGCCAGAGATGCAGCCAACCTAATATTAAACAACGATCCGGAATTAACAACTCATCAAAACGCCATGCTAAGTCCTCAACTTTCAGCATTATTTAACAAAACAATCGATTGGGGGCGTATAAGTTAAATCGTGCGCATAAAAACATGTTGTAAAACATATTTTTGCGCAACCGCTTACATTTCAAGAGATTAAACCAATATTTTTCACAAAAGATTATTTATTCACAAAATTTACCATTTGCACAAGGCAGTTAATTGCTTGATTATTTGTAACTTTGAAAGAAATTTTCGGATTTAGTGAATTAATCTAAAAACTTGTCATGGAACAAACATTGGTCATCATCAAACCCTCGGCTGTGGAACGCGGCCTTATAGGAGAAATATTATCACGTTTTCAACATAAAGGTCTAATTATAGCCGGATTAAAAATGATGCAATTGGGTGAAGACATTTTGCGCGAGCACTATGCCCACCTTGTGAACCGTCCGTTTTTTCCATGGATTTTAGAGTCAATGACGGCAACCCCTGTTATTGTAGCTTGTATAAAAGGCACAGATGCAGTAAACGTCGTGAGAATGATGACAGGTGCAACCAACGGACGTAACGCCGTTCCCGGCACCATCAGAGGTGATTTCAGTGTAAGCTCACAAGAAAACATTGTACACGCATCAGACAGTGTAGAGAATGCTGAGATTGAGATAAAACGTTTTTTCAAACCCGACGAAATATTTGACTACACGCCATCAACGATTAAATTCATTTATGCACCCGATGAACATTAATCAAACTTTTAAACCATTCTGAAACTAATGCTTTTTACAAAGAAAATAACAGTTGCGTCTTTATTGCTCTTAAGTCCATGGGCAATAATTTCAGCCCAAGAATATAAACTGCCCGACTCTCACAACGCCGAGCATCAAGATCTCATTGCCGGACAAATGAACGTCGGCAATCAAATAAAGGTGGAAGACACCGAACAATTTCTTGACGGACTGCTAAACGAGGAAGACATCGAGCCGGAAATAGATATATATACCGAAGGTTGGGACAGCAAGCGCGTAAATCCCTATGGCAATGCTGTCGTTCCTGATGTAAAAGACATTGATGTATCAAAATTTTCGATGCCGCATCCCGGATATGTAACTTCCAATTATGGTTATCGCAGACGTTTCCGTCGTATGCATAAAGGTATTGACTTGAAAGCCCACACCGGGGACACAATACGTTCGGCTTTTAACGGAAAAATCAGATTAACCAACTACGAACGCAGAGGCTACGGCTATTATATCATCGTTCGTCACGAAAACGGATTGGAAACCGTCTATGGACACTTATCTAAATTTTTAGTGACAGAAGACCAATATGTAAAAGCCGGAGAACCTATTGCGCTTGCAGGCAACACCGGTCGCAGTTATGGCTCACACCTGCATTTTGAAACTCGTTATATGGGTGTTCCTATCAATCCGGCTGCCATATTCGACTTCCCAAATCAGACTACTCACACCGATATATACACTTTTGACAAAAAGACATATAAACAAGCCCGCGATTACTCCGATGCCGCCAATCGCAAATATATGGAAAAATACCGTGCTGAGAACAAAGAGAAATTTATGGCTGCATCAAAATCCACAGCCAAAAGCAACGGCAAGACCTATCGCATACGCAAAGGTGACAGCTTAAGCAAAATAGCGGCGCGCAACGGTGTGACAGTAAAACAATTATGCCGGTTAAATGGTCTTAAGACCACAAGCAAACTACAAATCGGTCAAGTTATAAGACTCAGATAACAATTCCCTATCAGCTTCTTAAACAACTAAAACATAAGGTCGCAGACATCAACTTGCGACCTTTCATTTTTTATCAATAACCGCATCTTTTCTATCAAAATTCAACCAAAACAAGAGTTTTCAAAGAAATAAACAACTTTTTTGCGAAAAAAACTGAAAAATGTTATGCTAATACAGGAATTAGTTATAACTTTGTAGCGTTATCGCAAATGTGATTAAATAAATCCGACTGTGATTCATTATTAATATTAATTTATAACAGGATTAGTCTTATGAAAGCTACCGAAGTTATCGACGATTTGAAACGTCGTTTTCCCAATGAGCCTGAATATATCCAGGCCGTAGAAGAAGTGTTGACAACAATCGAAGACACATACAACGAACACCCAGAATTTGAGCGATATAATCTTATCGAACGCCTATGCATTCCCGACCGCATATATTCATTCCGTATTTCTTGGGTAGATGACAAAGGTAAAGTTCAAAATAACATGGGCTACCGCATTCAACACAATAACGCAATAGGTCCGTACAAAGGCGGAATACGTTTTCACGCATCGGTAAACCAATCAATATTGAAATTCCTTGCATTTGAGCAAACATTCAAAAACTCATTGACTACGCTGGCAATGGGTGGAGCCAAAGGCGGTTCCGATTTCTCTCCACGCGGAAAAAGCGATATGGAAGTAATGAGATTCTGCCAAGCATTTATTACAGAATTATGGCGTCATATAGGTCCCGACACCGATGTACCTGCCGGCGATATAGGCGTTGGCGGACGCGAAGTTGGTTATATGTATGGCATGTACAAAAAAATGACGCACGAATTTACCGGTACATTCACCGGCAAAGGCCGCGAATTTGGAGGCTCGCTCATTCGCCCCGAGGCAACAGGCTATGGAAACGTGTATTTCCTTTTGAACATGCTTGCAACTAAAGGCTTAGACATCAAAGGTAAAAAAGTAGCCATATCAGGCTCAGGCAACGTTGCTACCTACACCGCGCAAAAACTGCTTCAACTTGGCGCGAAAGTCGTCTCTATGAGCGACTCAAACGGGTCAATATATGTACCTGACGGAATTTCAGAAGAACAACTCGATTATATATTTAAGCTCAAGAATATATATCGTGGTCGCATACGTGAATTTGCCGAAGAATATGATTGTCAATACTTTGATGGCGAACGTCCTTGGCAACATGTCAAATGTGACATCGCAATGCCGTCGGCAACTCAAAACGAACTTGACGGAGACGATGCTCGCGCACTGCTTGCAAACGGCTGTATCGCAGTATCAGAAGGCGCAAATATGCCTTCTACCCCTGATGCAATAAAAGAATTCCTTGCCGCCAAGATTCTTTACGCTCCAGGTAAAGCAGC
>CAZBUT010000119.1:0-5609 GCA_964495165.1 uncultured Muribaculaceae bacterium
GCCCGCATGGCGCAGATATTCAAATACCATAGAAATTGGATACCCGCTTAAAATCGCACATTTGTATGCCGTTAATAATCAACAAGTTGTCCTCCTAAAAGTTGACATTCATAAAAAGTAACCAGACTTATACCTGCCAACAGATTTGACAGATGCTCTATATGCACTGTGCAATTCTATTCGGTATTATCAGTTACGCCGTTTTGGAAATAGTTTATTTATTAAATCAAAACGATTCAATCGCTTTAATGATTTAATAATATCCTGGTGGTAAGTTTTGTCGTACCAGAAGAAATATTGACGCTGAGCCAGTTTATCCTTTTGGTTTTTTGCTATAAAAATACTTTCACCTGTGTATGGGTGAATTCCGGTATAATAAATTTCTGTAGATAATGTCATCGGTGTAGGAGTGAAGTCCTGAACCTGTTCGAGATGCATATTAAGTTCCTTGGTTTCTACAGCAAGTTCTGCCATATCTACCTCCTTGCAACCAGGGTGACTTGATATGAAATAGGGGATAAGCTGTTGTTTTAAACCATGTTTAATATTGGTTGTGTCAAATATTTTCTTAAAATCGTAATATAAAGAAAAGGAAGGTTTGCGCATAAGGTTTAGCACATAGTCATTGGTGTGTTCAGGAGCGACCTTCAACCGCCCTGACACATGCGACGTGATTAATTCTTCATTATATTTACGGTTTGTTTCATCAGTTTTTTTGTTTCCGGTTCTATGCATTGATAAGTCATATCTTACACCACTGCCAATAAAAGATTTTTTTATTTGAGGCAATGCGTCTACTGCATGATATATCTCCAATAATGGTGCATGGTCATTATTGAGATTTTTACATGGAGCAGGGTGAAGGCATGAGGGTCTGAAACATTTTTTGCATATTTCTAAATCTTTGCCTCCCATGCGGTACATATTGGCCGATGGACCACCTAAATCACTGATATATCCCTTAAAGCCCGGCATTTGCGCTATTTTTTTTACTTCAGCAATAATCGAGTCTTTACTACGTGATGCAATGAATTTACCTTGATGAGCCGATATTGTACAGAAAGAGCAACCGCCGAAACATCCTCGATGAAGATTTACCGAGAATTTTATCATCTCAAATGCCGGTATAGTTTTTCCTTTATAGCGCGGATGTGGCAATCGGGTATAGGGCAGGTCAAATGATGCATCTATTTCCTGTGTGGTCATAGGTCGATTCATCGGATTTACTTTCACAGCAAAATCGCTGTAACTTTGCCATAGCGTAGCACCTTCAAACCGATTGGACTGTTGTTCGATATGCTTGAAGTTTTGAGATTGACACCGCTTGTATCTTCTACACGAATCAAAGTCATGCAACACAATGTTGTTCTCGTCATTTTGTGGAATTACATGTGACGGTTGCCTCACAATTGTTTGTTTAACATCTGTTATATCAGATATGGTGTTACCACTTTTTAAACGTTCAACAACTTCCACGATAGGAATTTCCCCCATACCATATATTACCATATCGACGGGAGCTTCACACAAGATAGAGGGCATAAGTTTATCCTGCCAATAATCATAATGCGATAGTCGGCGCATAGAAGCTTCTATACCACCTGCAATAATTGGCACATCGGGGTATAATTGTTTTAAAATACGAGAGTAAACAATTGTTGGATAGTCGGGGCGCATTCCGTGTCGTCCATCGGGGGTATATGCATCGTCGCTTCTGCGTCGGCGGTTAGCTGTATAATGATTCACCATAGAATCCATAGCACCGGCCGATATGGCAAAAAACAATCTTGGTTTACCGAACTTTTTGAAATCACGCAAATCGTCCTGCCAATTTGGCTGTGGAACAATAGCCACATTCAGACCATGTTTTTGCAATGTGCGTCCAATGACTGCCGCGCCAAATGAGGGATGATCGACATAGGCATCTCCCGTGAAGAGTACAACATCGACATGCTCCCAACCTAATGCTTTCATCTCTTTAACAGATGTCGGTAGCCAATCAGTTGTCTTATAAATGGTCGGTAAATTAATATGTTGCATAAAACATTATCAGCTTTTATTTGACAATTGTTGTTCCATTTTTAAAATTTCATCACGTAATCGAGCCGCTTCGATAAATTCCATTTTCTTTGCAACTTCAACCATTTCAGCCCGTAAACGCGTAATCGCACGTTCCATTTCTTCTTTATTCATGTATTTTATAACAGGCTCGGCTGCTATATCAACCTCATGAGTGTACTCTGTCTGATAGGGAATTGGTTTAGAACTGAATGTCGCGTTCTCGGTCGGGTCTTTATCCAATCCAATTATTCGGTTGCGCGCTTTAATGATTGCTTGCGGTGTGATGCCATGTTCTTCATTATATGCAAGCTGCAACGACCTGCGACGGTTTGTCTCGTCGATTGTGAGTTGCATACTTTCAGTTATTTTATCGGCATACATTATGACCATGCCGTTAAGATTGCGTGCTGCGCGTCCCACCGTCTGCGTAAGTGAGCGATGAGAACGCAAAAATCCTTCTTTGTCGGCATCAAGTATAGCAACGAGAGAAACCTCTGGCAAATCAAGACCTTCACGCAGCAGGTTTACACCTATAAGCACATCATAAATGCCTGCCCTCAAATCGTCTAATATTTGAATTCGTTCAAGTGTATCGACATCGGAATGAATATAAGCCGTGCGCATACCCAGTTTTTGCATATAAGCATGTAGCTCTTCAGCCATTCGCTTGGTGAGAGTTGTAACCAAAACGCGCTCGTCTTTATCGGCTCTTAATTGTATTTCTTCTATCAAATCATCGATTTGATTAATAGATGGACGCACTTCAATAATAGGATCGAGCAATCCGGTTGGTCTTATAATCTGTTCAACAATAACTCCTTCGCTACGCTCAAGTTCATAATCGGCAGGAGTCGCGCTCACGTATATCATTTGCTTTGTAAGGCTCTCAAATTCTTCAAATTTAAGCGGTCTGTTATCTATTGCCGCCGGAAGTCTGAAACCGTATTCAACCAAATTCATCTTACGAGCCAAATCTCCGCCATACATTGCTCTGATTTGAGGTATAGTTACGTGGCTTTCATCAATGATTGTGAGAAAACCTTCAGGGAAATAATCCAAAAGGCAGAATGGACGCATGCCCGGTTTTCGTCCGTCAAAATAACGGCTATAGTTTTCAATTCCGGAACAATGCCCGATCTCGCGTATCATTTCAACGTCGTAGGTCACACGCTCATACAAGCGTTTTGCTTCTAATTCGCGTGCCTCTTTATAAAAGAAATTAACCTGTTCGCCAAGGTCAAGTTCGATTTGAGCAATAGCCGAACCAACACGCTCCTTTGAGGTAACAAATATATTGGCTGGATATATTTTAAAGCAGTCATGAGAGCCGAGCGATACTCCGTCGTCGGGGTGCATTGTGCTGATCGATTCAATCTCATCCCCCCAGAAAATCACCCGCAGGATTATTTCTTCGTAGGCAAGCCTTATATCAACGGTGTCGCCTTTTACTCTGAAATTTCCTCTTTGCAGATCAATCTCATTGCGAGAATATAAAGCATCGACTAAGCTACGCAAAAACACATTGCGGGCTATCTTTTGCCCGACATTTATTTCAATCACATTGCTGTGAAAATCTTCAGGGTTTCCTATTCCATAAAGACATGAAACCGATGAAATTACAATAACATCTTTCCTTCCCGACAATAATGCTGATGTTGTTGCAAGACGCAACTTGTCGATTTCATCGTTTATCATCAAATCCTTCTCGATATATTTGTCAACCGACGGTATATATGCTTCAGGTTGATAATAATCATAGTAAGATACAAAATACTGAACCGAGTTATTAGGGAAGAAGTTTTTAAACTCGCCATACAATTGAGCCGCAAGCGTTTTATTATGACTCAATATCAATGTGGGCTTTTGTACACGTTGTATGACATTGGCCATTGTAAACGTTTTACCGGAGCCGGTAACACCAAGCAAAGTCTGTGCGGGTGTACCTGATAATATACCGTCTACAAGTTGGTCTATTGCCTGAGGCTGGTCGCCAGTAGGCTGATATTGAGAAGATAATTGGAAATCCATTGTTGCACAATTATATCATGTGCAAAGTTACATAATTAAACCGGAATTACCATCATAGGTATATCGGCATTAAACAGTAATTTATGAGCAATGCTTGGATTGAACAAACGGGCGAAAATATTTTTCTTCTTGTTTGGAACGACAAGAATGCTATGAGGCTTTTGAGATTCAAGCGTTTTAAACTCGTCTACAATATTACCGGGCATGAATGTCTCAGTCGTAAATGTGTGTTTGGGATAGTGTTCAGTACAATATTTTAAAAGTGCGTTCATTGACTCTGTATTGCCAATATTGCGTTTTTTGTCAAGAATGTGAGCCAATGTTATACGCAGTTTGGCATTGGGAAACAGCCGATATAACGCGTCCAAAGCCAATATGTCATCTTGATCCAAGTTACTGAAAAACAATATTTCTTTAATATCAGCAACTCCCATTAATGAGGACATCTCAGGAACTGAAAATACTGGGAATCGACATGAATCCAAAACCTCGGCCGTTACACTTCCTATCAGTTCTTTCTCCTTTTTGCCAGCACCACGCGTTCCCATTACAATGAGCATTGGGTGGGCATGTTTTGCATACTCGATAATAACATCTTCTGGAACGCCTTCTCTGATATCTGTGCTGAATTTTACAGGCGGAATTGTGCCATTCTTAATTTTTTCTTTTATTTTTGCCACAAATGATGACATCATTTTTTCAGTTTCAGCCTCAAGTTTTTTACGGCTTTCATTCATGTCAAGTTCATAAGATAATGAATTTGTCAATTGTATTTTTCCCGATAAAAACGGATCTATGAAAGAATGCAGTAAAATAATCGATGTCTTATTGGCGTATGCAATATGAAACGCAATAGATGTGGCTTGCAAAGAATAGTCTGAGAAATCAACCGGTACTATTATTTTCTGATGTGTTGATGTATTATTTTCTCCGTGCGTGAAAATATCGGTATTTTCAATTATGCGCAATGCCAATGGGAGATCTTTTTCCTTTATTCTCACCCTTACCCCCGATGAGATTACAGGTTGCACCAAGTTGACATTATGAAGAACTACCGGCACACCTTCATTTTCAAGTAACGTTTTTAACATTACCGCCTTTTCATAAGTATGTATCGCAACAGTTATAAGTCGGTCTTCACTCATGGCAGGAAACAATCAATAAAGAGTTTGTCGGTAGTTTCTTAACAAACATAACAACTCTCGCGTTGTTATTGTTCGTTAGCTTTTTCCTGCTCTTGCAAGATTTCAACAGCCATGTCGTAGATAGTTGTATCGTCAAGAACTACAATACCGCCATCGGGACCCGGTTCTATATGAACGCCACAGTTTTTACCAAATTCGTAGTTGGTGCCACCAAAATAGTTGCGTACTGTTTGAGGTGTAGTATTCAACTTGTCAGCGATTTTGCTAATAGAACCGTCGGGAAGACTGTCTTTGATGCGGCGGAGGTCGTTAAATGAAATTGTCTTAGTCATGATACTATAAATTTTGATAGTTAGTAATTCGTTTAGTTAAATG
>CAZBUT010000120.1:0-5550 GCA_964495165.1 uncultured Muribaculaceae bacterium
GAGTGATCAAGCTCTTATGCCTTGGCCTTCGGTAAAGATTGGTCCCGGTAGTTCGTCTCGTTCACACACTGCCAATGAATATATCTATTTGGCAGAAATAAGAAATGCAATCGAAACCTATATAAAAGTCCTTGATGGCATAACTTTATTATAGACGGTCTTTTGATTGATTTGTATGGGGTGTGAATAATTGTCTATTTGATCTATTATAGTACCTATAATTGACCTTTATTTCCTTTTTGTGGGCTGAAAGGGTTAAAATGGTGATTTTGATTGGTCGTTTTTACTATAATTTTGACAAAAAAGATTAATGAGAGTGTATAGGACACTTAAATCGCTTTTCTGAGTCGAAATTACTGCGTATCTTTGCGCGTTGAAATATATTATGTGCAAATAATCAAAAGGTAAAAGATATGTTTAATTACAAAGAAATGAATGCTAAAGTGTTAAAGACAGCAGGTTTGTTCCTGGCGGGTGCGGCAGTGACCGTGCTTTCTTCTTGTGGAGGACAGCAACAACAGGTGCAACAAGCTCCGCAAATCGCGACAATGACGGTGGCGTATGGTACATCAAATCTTGATAGTTCTTATCCGGCAACGATAAAAGGCCGCACTGACATTGCAATACGTCCTCAAGTTACAGGGTTTATTACCAAAGTTCATGTAGATGAAGGTCAGCGTGTTCACAAAGGCCAAGTGTTGTTTACTCTTGATCAAGTGCAATATGAGGCGGCTGTAGAATCGGCAAAAGCAGCTGTGAATGTGGCAAAGGCCGCGGTATCGACTGCACAACTTACGGCCGATAATAAAAAGATGTTGTTTGAAAAAAACATCATAAGCGAATATGAGTGGCAAATGGCTGAAAATACGCTCGCTCAAGCAAAAGCTCAATTGGCGCAGGCCGAGTCGGGTTTGATAAACGCTCAGAAAAATCTTGCTTATACAGTAGTGACTGCTCCGTGCGACGGTGTTATAGGTTCTATCCCCAACCGTGAAGGGTCGCTTGCTTCTCCTTCGGGCGCCGCGTTGACAACCGTGAGCGACAACTCTGAGGTTTATGCCTATTTCTCGTTGAATGAAAAGGATATACTTTCGCTTACCGACAATGGAGCAAAGACTCTTGATAAAGCTATAAGCGAGATGCCTGATGTGAAATTGATTCTTGCCGATGGCACTGTTTATGGCGAGAACGGAAAAGTAGCAACAATTTCGGGCGTTATTGATAATACAACCGGCGCTGCAAATGTGCGCGCGTTGTTCCGCAATACAAACGGTATGTTGCGCAGCGGCAGTACGGGCACTGTCCTCATTCCTCATCAAGCCGACAGCGTGATTCTTATTCCGCAGAAAGCGACTTTCGAGATCCAAGACCGCAGATATGTTTATGTAGTAAATGATTCAAACAAAACGGTATCTACTCATGTCGAAGTTTTGGATTTGAGCGACGGTCAGAATTTTGTTGTGAAATCGGGACTTAATGCGGGAGAACGCATTGCGGTAGAAGGCGTTGGCGTTTCTTTGAGAGACGGAATGTTTATCACTCCTAAAGAAGCGGTGGCTCAGTAAAATAGCTTGCAAAATCTCTCTTTTAACTAATTTGATAATATAACAATGAAATTAGATAATTTTATTAACCGTCCGGTGCTTTCGACGGTTATCTCGGTATTTATAGTATTGTTGGGTATTATCGGACTGTTGACACTTCCTGTAACTCAGTATCCCGATCTTGCACCGCCAACAATCATGGTAAGCACGACCTATACAGGTGCAAATGCGCAGGCTGTTCAGAATTCTGTTATTGCTCCTTTGGAGGAACAGATAAACGGTGCGCAAAACATGACATATATGACTTCTACGGCTACAAATACCGGTAGCGCTACTATCACGGTGTATTTCGAGCAAGGCTATGATATTGATATGGCTGCAATCGATGTTCAAAACCGTGTGGCGAAAGCGCAAGGTTTCCTCCCCGCCGAAGTGACAAAAGTGGGTGTAATCACCCAGAAGCGTATGACTTCAATGTTGATGGCAGTCGGATTGTATTCTCCTGATGACTCTTATTCTACAGAGTTTATCGAGAATTATATGAAAATCAACGTTGTCCCTGAAATTCAACGTATTTCAGGCGTTGGTGATGCTATGATCATGGGTGCCGACTATTCAATGCGTATATGGTTGAAACCCGATGTCATGGCTCAGTATGGATTGATGCCGTCGGATATTGCCGCTATACTTGCCGAGCAGAATATTGAAGCGGCTCCCGGTCAATTTGGTGAACAGGGCAATCAGAGTTTCCAATATGTGATGAAGTATAAAGGACGTCTTGTTACTTCCGAAGAATTTGAAAATATTGTGGTTAAGGCCAATACCAATGGCGATGTGCTGTATTTGAAAGATGTTGCCGACATTGAACTTGGTCGTGTATCCTATGGTTTCCAAAATAAACTCAATGGACATGCGGCTGTGACTGCGATGCTTTTCCAGACTCCCGGTTCTAATGCAACAGAGATTATCAAAAACGTTCTCGCATATCTTGAGGAGGCTAAAAAAGAACTTCCCTCCGGTTTGGAACTCAATGTGCCGATGAATACCAACGAGTTTCTTGAAGCGTCAATCAACGAGGTTCTCAAAACCTTGCTTGAAGCTTTCGTACTTGTGTTTATTGTGGTGTATGTATTCTTGCAGGATATACGTTCTACGATAATCCCGGCAATCGCAATCCCCGTGGCTTTGGTCGGAACATTCTTTGTCATGAAGATGATCGGTTTTTCTATCAACTTGATTACATTGTCGGCTCTTGTATTGGCTATCGCGATTGTGGTAGATGATGCGATTGTGGTCGTCGAGGCGGTTCATGCCAAACTTGATGTCGGCTATAAGTCGGCGCGCAGGGCATCAATCGATGCAATGGGTGAGATTGGTGGCGCTATCATCTCGATTACTCTTGTAATGATGTTGGTGTTTATTCCGGTTTCATTCATGCCGGGTACTTCAGGTGTGTTCTATCAGCAATTTGGTTTGACAATGGCAATTGCAATCGCATTCTCAGCTGTGAATGCGTTGACTTTGTCTCCTGCGCTGTGTGCCGTGTTCTTGAAACCTCATGATGAGCATGGTGATAAGAAAACCACATTTGTGCAACGCTTCCACACCGGATTTAATGCCGCTTATGATAAGTTGCTTACAAAATACAAAGGTTATATCAGCTTCTTCATCAAAGCAAAAAAACTATCGTTGTTGTTTGTTGCCGGATCGATTGCTGTACTTGTATGGCTTATGTCTTCGACTCCTACGGCTCTTGTGCCCGATGAGGATACCGGTATGATATTCTGTGTGGTAGATATGCCGCCGGCAACTGCACAGGAGCGTACAGGTGAATTGCTTGAGCAGGTAGATAAGATTATCGGACAGATACCTGCCGTGCAGACACGTGTGCTTATCAATGGTTACAGTTTTGTTGCAGGTCAAGGTGCAACCTATGGTACATTCCTCATCAAACTCAAAAATTGGGAGGAACGCAGCAAAGATGAAAGTTCGGTCAAAATCATTCAGCAGCTCTATGGAATGGTTGGTCAGCAGATAAAAGACGGTCGTGTAATGTTCTTCGCACCGCCTATGGTGCCGGGTTATTCGGTGACCAATGGTTTCAGCATTCAGATGCTTGACAAGACCGGAGGCGACATCAATAAATTTTACAATATTGTTCAAGGATTTTTGGCTAAACTTAACCAACAGCCTGAAATACAAATGGCTTATACAACGTTTAACCCCTCTTTTCCGCAATATCAGGTGGATATAGATGTGGCTAAAGCTAAACAGGCCGGTATTTCTCCGTCAACAATATTGGCCACGCTGCAAGGATACTATGGCGGTATGTACGTGTCAAACTTCAACCGTTTTGGTAAATTGTATCGTGTGATGATGCAGGCTACGCCCGAGACGCGTGTGTCACCCGAGACGCTCAACAGTATCAAAGTGCGCAATGGCAATGAAATGGCTCCGATTTCCAATTTTGTGAAATTGACAAAGGTATATGGGCCGGATTTGCTCAACCGTTTCAATATGTATCAGACAATTGCAGTTAACGGTACCCCTAATGAGGGCTATGCTTCAGGTGACGCTATCGCAGCTATTGAGCGTGTGGCAGCTGAGACGTTGCCGCAAGGATACGGTTTAGAATATTCGGGTATGACTCGTGAAGAAAAAAGTTCTTCAGGAAGTGCAACAGCGATTATATTCGGATTGTGTCTGTTGTTTGTTTACTTGTTGCTTAGCGCGCAATATGAAAGCTATATACTTCCGTTGGCAGTGATTTTGTCAATTCCTTTTGGATTGATGGGTACGTTTATCTTTGCGCAAATGTTTGGTATAAACAATAATATCTATTTGCAGATTGCTTTGATTATGCTCATCGGTTTGTTGGCTAAGAACGCTATTTTGATTGTTGAGTTTGCTGTCGAACGCCGTCGCACGGGCATGAGCATCATTAATGCGGCCGTAGCCGGTGCCGCCGCTCGTTTGCGCCCGATTTTGATGACTTCTTTGGCTTTGATCATTGGTTTGCTTCCTTTGATGTTTGCTTCAGGAGTAGGTGCAAATGGTAATAATGCGCTTGGATCCGGGTCTATTGGCGGTATGTTAATAGGTATGATATTCCAGGTATTGATTGTTCCGGCGTTGTTTGTGGTGTTCCAGACTATCCAGGAGAAATTCACTCCTATCAAGTGGGAAGATACCGACAACCAAGGCATCAGCTCAGAAATCGAACAGTATTCACGCAAGTAATAACTTTAAGAAAAATATTGTCATGACAATAAAAAATATATCACGCGCGGCAGTTGTCGCAATGAGCGTGGCAATGTTCTCAAGTTGTCACATATATAATAAATTTGACATGCCCGAGGACAATGCGCTCGCACAGGAATATGTTCAGGCCAAGGACGCAGAGGCCGATTCTGCCACATTCGGTAATTTGCGCTGGCAAGAAGTGTTTACCGATCCGGTATTGGCCGATCTTATTAATCAGGCTCTTGCCAACAATGTGAATCTGCAGAACGCCAAACTCAATGTGGACATTGCTCATGCTCAGCTCAAGGGCGCACGATTGAGTTATCTCCCCTCAGTCGCTCTTGCTCCCAATGGGGCAGGGGTCTCCTATGCCGAGTCAAAATTCTCTTGGACATATCAATTGCCCATGGCTGTAAGTTGGGAAATTGACCTGTTTGGCAAGTTGCTCAACACCAACCGCGGAGCAAAAGCTGCTTTGCTTCAAAGCGAGGCCTATCATCAGGCCGTGCGCTCGCAAATCATTGCCGGTGTTGCCAATTGCTACTATGCAATTGCTTCTCTTGAAGGTCAATTGAAGGTGAGCCGTGAAACAGCCCAAAAGTGGGGCGAGAGCGTAGAGGTGATGAAAAACCTTAAACTCGCAGGCCGCACCAATGAGGCCGGTGTCGTACAAAGTACAGCCAATTATTATAGTATTCTTGCTTCAATCACCGATTTGGAAGTGGCTCTTGATGAGGCTCACAACACCATGTCGTTGTTGTTG
>CAZBUT010000121.1:0-5478 GCA_964495165.1 uncultured Muribaculaceae bacterium
AGAAACGGCAAGACCGGCAATCACTCCCCATACCGAAGCCTTCGCCAACCTTTGCAAATGATTCAAACCCTGCATTATCGCCAATTCACCTCCCGTAATGGAAGACAGCATCAACACTACTGACAATGCCACAAATCCAAGTGTATGCGTATCATCGCCAAATGTCCATCGACTCAACATCGGCGATAACAACAATGTAACAACAGAGCCAAAAACGCCCAACGCCCATGACCAACCACGTACAACAGCCGATACAATGTCTATGCGAGTGCCTTTTGATAAAGCTATATCCCGCACAGCACTATTACGCAGTCCCAATTGGGTTATAGACGACAACATCTCTATCGCGGAATTATACAGACCAAATAGCCCGACTCCCACCGGACCAATCCATATTGCTATAAGTTTTACACGCACTATAGAGCATATAATTCCCACAACTTGCACTCCGCCAAAAACGCTCATGGCTTTTAACACACGTGCCGACAATCCGTTCAGATTCAAAGTTGCTTTCTTCATTTCATCTTTAACCAAGAAACCGGATTCAACTTTTCTTTCTCGTCTCTTATCTCAAAGTGCAAAATAGTGCGATTGTCATCTCCCGGATCGGAATATATCTCTCCTATCTCGCTACCTGCCTCCACAGCATCGCCCTTTCTCACATAAATTTCGCTCAAATTGGTATATATCGTTATATAATTTCCATGACGAATCATCACAATATTATTGAACCCGGGTTGCCGGAATATTGCAGAGACTCGCCCGTGGAACACAGCACGAGCCTTTGTCCCCTGCGCGACCTCTACATCGATACCGGAATTGTTTGTCTTCACATATTTTAGCCGTGGGTGCTGATTAATACCAAAACCTCTGACAATACTATATATACCCGCGACAGGGAATATAAGCTTTCCCTTCGCATTTTTAAACTCGACAGTCAGCTTATCATTATCCGGCAAATCTGCTTTTTTAGATGCCGCAGTCGCGGTATTTTCTTTTTGTGGTTTAGAAGACTCTGATTCTTGCATTGGTTTATTGGACCCTTGGGACATCTCAGTTTCAGAAGTTTTTTGTTTGCTCTTCTGTGCAAGGATAGAATCATTGCGACGTTTTTCTTCCTGCGCCAATCGTTGCCGTTCAGCTTCTTGCCTGCGACGTTCCTCAGCCAATCGTCGAGCTTCTTCCTGTCGACGTTTTTCTTCGGCTATGCGCTGTTGTTCAATCAAGCGATCAAGCTCTTCATCAAGTGCACGAGCCTGTTTTTCTTTCTCTTTTAAAAACTTTTTGAGAGTTTTACCTTCTCTCTCAAGATTTGCAACAAGTGATTTTGTTTCATCTAAACGCATTTGCAATCCGGCTCGCACTGATTCCAACTGTGACAATAGCCGACTTTTATCGCTTCGCTTATTCACCAATTTCGCCTGCTGCTCTCCCAATGACAACTGCGCCGATTTAATTTCTTCTGCCTTGCGCGCACGCCATTTGGAAAATTGTCGCAAATACCTCATTCGACGATAAGCCTGAGTAAATGACTCTGCCGAAAATATAAAAGCCAACGTGCTCATTTCTCCTTGACGGGATCTCATTTTACGCACAGCCAATGCATATTTTTCTTGCAACTGCCCTATATTTCTATTCAAAGCTGCAATTGAATCATTCAATGATTTTATCGAACGGTCCGTCTCATCTACAATCTTGTCTATGCCCGCAATTGAATCATTATATTGCGCAATCTCAGCCGTTATAAAATTAAGCTGATTAAGTTGACGTGATACCTTCAACGTATTTTCATCAAGCTTTTTAGATGTGTCTTTTATTTGTCGCGAAGTCTGTTGTTTTTCCTGTTTAATGCGCGCGGCATCACGCTGAGGCATCGCCGATACCACACCGGTCACTATCATTATACATAAAAACAATACGGCCTTCTTCATCTTCTATTCAGTCAAAGCCTTAATCAATGCTTCTCCATAAACACGTTTATACCCTTTTGGGGCTGACCATTCTCGCATATTACCTGAGTTCCATTTGGCGGCATCAATATCCCACTTGAAAGAGAACTGCAATGAAGTGCTTCCAATCATTGCTGAAACCGATGTTTTTTCGGCAATCTCACCGGCAATAGCAGTTTTCGGATTTTCATAGACACATTGTAACACACTCAACCCGTCTCGTGTAGCTGTCAACGCCTTAAGATTATCCTCGCGCGTGACACCAAAGGCATATTCAATGCCTTGATATGATTTTTTCGGAGCAATCGCCCAATACTCTCCAAGGTCAAGAATCGACACTTGTTTTTTCATAGATTTTTTCATTGTGCCGTGCTCAAGCAAAAACGCTTGCCCCAACAACATATCCTGCACATCATTAACCGTTACAGGCAAATGCGACGAGAGGGCGCCAAGATTTTCGGCAAGATAATACTTATGAATCTTATCAGTCGCAAATATCGAATCTCGTGTTATATATACATTTGCAACCTCCATTCCTAAAAAACGCAACGACAGAAGCACACTTTCTCCGCGCACCATTGCAGCTCGTCCGGAAACAGACAACTGACGGGGTTGCGACAATTCAAATTTAAATGGGATATTAACATCTTTCCACTCTGAATACTTTTCTGTCAATGCATCAAAATGTTCTTCTACCGAACGAGAATCAGTACCGGTCGGCTCTGTAGCAACATTCTTTGTCGATCGGCAACTTGATATTACGACAACAGAAATTATCACAAGCGAAGTCCAAACTACGCGCATCATTTATAGAAATATGTTTTATGTTTAACCTTGCGTTGCAACAACTCGTCATCGGGCGACAGTTCCAATGCTTTTTTCCAGAATTCAAATGCCTTATCGGGGTCTCCCGACATAAAATATATATCACCGGCATGATGATACAACTCATGAGATGGCGACTCGCTATAGCTTAACGCCTCATCAATATAATGCTTGGCTCGTTCATAATCTTTCTTTTTAAATAAGATCCACGCATAAGTATCCAAAGACGTGTCGTTCTCAGGTTCTTCTTTTATTGTTATAGCACTCATGCGCTCGGCTCGATCCAAATCCTTGCCTTCACATGCCAGATAATAAGCGCAGTTGTTTAAAGCCAAGAGATTTTTCGGGTTTAACGTCAAGGCTTCGTCATAATATAAAAATGCGCTGTCGCTCATTTCCTTTTGATAATACATATCTCCCAATGTTGTCAACACCGATGATTTCAGCTCATAATCGAGAGAATCAACTAAACGCAATGATTCATTGAGATAAGGAATTGCTTTGTCATACTGATCCAACTGCCCGTAGGCCGATGCCAACAAAAGATATATCAACGAATTGTCGGGGTGGTACTGCAATGCCTTGTCTCCGGTTTCAGTCGCTTTGACATAATCATCGGCTTGCATATACAAACTCATGACTGCCCGCCAACGATCGGCATCACCGGGATTGGCATCGACAACATAGCCGGCTTGTTCAGCGGCTCCGCTATAATCCTTGATTGCTACCAAATAGGAACAATACAGTTCATGTATCTCTGATTCGTGAGGATGTTGCTCAAGCAACACTGCAAACAGGTCTTCAATGCGGGATTGTTGATCGGGGTCTTCATACAAAGCTTTGATATAATTAGTCAACAGACCGAGTTTTGTCTGCAAATCAAGGCTTTCGAGTTTCAACGCCTTAAACACCTCTCGATCATATGCTACACTGTCGCCTCGTTGCTTATAGAAGTTGGCACGGGAATAATAAGCAAGTCCGCTTGTCGAATCAAGATCACAAGCTCTATCGTAATAATACAACGCACTATCGGGTTTATTGAAAATAGAGCAGATGTCAGCGGCAAACACGTTGAATTCAGCACTGTGTGGTGATGATGCCAATAATGAACTTACCTCATTTTCAATTGCCGTTGTATCTCGCAATGTGAAATAAGCGCGTATTTTACGTGTCGATATTGGTACATTTTTCCCCTCTATTGTCTCAATACGTTCATAGATGCGTATTGCGTCCATAAGTTCCGTACTATCATTCTCGCTACACAATATTTCGGCATGTTTAATCGCTATTTCAGTTTTCTCAGGATATATCGAATCAAGCGTTGACCACACCTCGATAGCCCGTTTGCGATTACCTATTTTTTCATTGATATTCCCGTAAAGATATGACGCATAGAAATCTTCAGGCGTTTTCTTAAAATATTCGCCCATAAGATTGTACCCTTGATTGAACAGCAACGAATCACCGTCGGACATCGCCAATTTATAATACCCAAGGTAAAAACCGACATCACTGCTCGACGGATCAAGCCCGTATGACCGATTGAGCAATTCAAAATAAGCATCTTCATTGTCAAGCGCACTCTGGCGTTGCGCTTCCATAAATATATAATCGGCTTTGCGCAATCGGGCTTCATCACCCCATTTCTCTTTCGCAAAAAGCGGTTGAAAGGCAAACAGGGCAATCATTAAAATCGTCCTGACAAAAGCTGTTTCAATTTTCATGTGTTTCACAGAGCAAAATATTTATAGGAAACTTCTATAAATTACTTTGAAAAGATTTATGACTTTTTACTTGAGGGGATTTTTGAGATTTGTTGAAAGAGCATAGCGAGCTATGTGATTGAAACAAAAGCAAAAATACACCAAGTAAAAACATAAAGATTTCAAAAGAACAGTTCCCATTATCTATTGTTTAACTTATTCGTGGAATTTATAGAAATTCCCTATAGCTATTTTCGTCCGGTGTGACCAAAGCCTCCGTCTCCACGCTCAGTATCATCAAGTTGCTCTACAGGAATCCATGTAGTGTGGGAGTATCGTGTAACGACCATTTGACAAATACGTTCACCATCATTCACCGTAAACGGTTCATTTGACAGATTTATCATGATAACCCCTATATCGCCTCGGTAATCGGCATCAATTGTCCCGGGGGTATTCACAAGCGATATTCCATGTTTTAATGCTAAACCGCTACGTGGTCTTATCTGGCACTCATATCCTTGCGGCAACTGGATTCTCAATCCTGTGTGTATCAATGCCCGTTGTAACGGTTGCAACACAACAGGTTCTTTCAGACAAGCCCTAACGTCCATACCGGCCGATGATTCTGTGCTGTATTCCGGAAGTGAATGTCCCGAATTATTTATAATTTTTACTTCTACTTTATCCATAATCAACTTATTTTCTTATCAAACAGAATATAAGTGCGAATATAACTAAAATGCATCACTTTCCGACACAATATTCATTTTTTTTAATAAAAAGACAGGGCTGCCGGAGTGGCAGCCCTGTCAAATCTATGCAGATGTCGATTAGTCTTTAAGCTTAGCGTTGATATACTCGCGGTTAAGACGAGCGATATTGCTCAAAGAGATATTCTTGGGACACTCAGCGGCACATGCACCTGTATTGGTACAGTTACCAAATCCGAGTTCGTCCATTTTCTTAACCATTGCACGGGCACGACGAGCACGTTCAAC
>CAZBUT010000122.1:0-5468 GCA_964495165.1 uncultured Muribaculaceae bacterium
CGCCGACAAAACAATCATGATGATTGTAGTGATTATTGCTTGTAGTTGGGACATTACTATTGACTGATTAAAGATTTCTGTTTTTCTTTGGCCAAATAATATCCCAATCGGCACAATAATTAACATCTGGATTTACAACCGAATAAATAACTTTGATCTTATTGCCTATTTGGTACTTTTTCAGAAAATCATCATGCCAGCCTTTATAGGTATGCCCATCTATAATAAACTCATAATAAACACTATTACGTTCTTTAGTTTTAAAAATCAGATTCTGTACATTTGCTATAATTTGGTCGTGTTTAATATTTTGCGGGAAACCAAATAATTCATAATCCTCTTTTAGTTCAATACAGCCTGCGTTATTATAGTGAGAAACAATACGGTCTTCAATTGTTGCCGCATCCCAAACAGAGCAACGCTCCAAACCTTCAATATCTTCTTTCGTTGCAGGCATAATTATTCCGGTATCGCAATCGTATATTTCAAATTTGCGGTTTACGTCCGTTTCATAATAATGGTAAATGTATTTACACATAGGAGAATAAAATTCAGAACGTATAGGAATTTTACCGACTTTTAGCCAAATGCCGGTTGATACCACATCTCTAAATATGCTTGCATAAAATAAGACCGGCAATGATTGTAAGATGGTTAAATCATTTAATTTCGATTCAAATTTGTGGTCAAAAAACGCGTAGCTTCCGTTCGGAATCATTTGAGCATATATATAATACTCTCCATTGTTTATTGGAATTTCAACTACCGCACCAATAACAGCTCTTTGTCTCTTCATACTACTTGATATTTATTTGTTTTCAAATTCTTTTTTTTCTCGCTTCCTCATATTATGTAATTGCGTGCATTAATACAGTTGATAATTTATACCTGTTTAAGCCAATTTATTTCTTTAATAAGCGTTGATGTATCTATATCTTTTTGCAACCTTTTCACATTGAAAATTCCGTTTGAAAGTTTTTTCAAGTCAAATTCAAAATTAGGCTTATCCAAATAATCAAGCAGATACATCTTGTCAGATTCGATTCTTATCCCTTTATTGAATTCTTTATGGAAAAATATTCTGTCGGGTGCTGTTTGAAAAACTATGCCTGATGTTAGTAAAATTGTTTGATTTATATTATAGACTTCCAATTTTAAAGTGAAGTCTATTGAAGTAAAAAAGCATCTGAAAAGTACGTATATATTATATTCGCGTATTAATTTTTTCTTGAATAGCCATTCATAACGATACCCTCCCTCTCTAAAAATTTGGGATAATGCCAATAATTTATCAACTTGTATATTGCAATACTCATTTGCAATATAGAACCCTTGTTCATATAATGCCAAATAAGCCTCCATTCTTTCGGGAAAATTTGTAATACTTGTGAGTGCGTCCATCTCAGATTGAGAGAATGGGATATATACCGATAAAGACTTAGAATAATCCAATCGTTGAACTCTGAGTTTTGGAAGCTTGCAGATTTCCACTGATAAGAAATTAAAATCTGCAACTTCGATTTTTAATTTCCGTACATTTGTGCAAAAGAAATCTGATATGAAATTTGTGTTAAAACTCCAATTTTTGTCCTGGGCTTTTGTATATTCAACAGGAGATGATCTATTGACATGAGTATAAATATATCTAAGATACATTGGGCAAGAGGATTACCGTCATATTCCTGACGCAAGTTAGGAATTATTATCCTATTCTCCAAAAATCCCCCACAAAAAACATGCAATTCCCATTTCAGGGTCTGTGCGGTTGTTGGATTGCGGAAAATTTAGTTTGTGAGATGTTGCGGGTTTATGCAAAGTTTAATATATTTGTCAATGGAATAGTTACAGGAAATTATATGCCTGTCGTGACTATATATTATTAGGAATCAACATGCAATAACTTCCTGAATCGATGCCTCACGAAAATAAACCCTACGACAATGAATAATTTTACTTTTTATAGTCCTACAAAATATGTGTTCGGTCGCGACAAGGAGTCATTGACCGGAGAGTTGACCCTATGGATGGGGTGCAAACGTGTGCTGCTTGTCTATGGCGGAGGCAGCGTGGTCAGGGGCGGATTGCTCGACAGAGTAAAGCAATCTCTTGACAAAGCCGGTGTGGAATATGACGAGCTGAGCGGTATCAAGCCAAACCCGACAGATGACCGTGTCTATGAAGGAATCGAATTGTGTCGGCAAAAAAATATTGACGGATTGGTTGCCGTGGGCGGGGGCAGTGCTATCGACACGGCCAAGGCTATAGCCGGAGGCGTTCCCTATGACGGCGATTTCTGGGATTTTTATGCAGGCAGATGCATCATACAGGAAGCATTGCCGGTGGGCGTTGTACTGACTATTCCGGCAGCAGGCAGTGAAGGCTCAGGCAACTCTGTAATCACAAAATTAGACGGATTGCACAAAATAAGCCTGCGCACCGAGAGTGCGTTGCGTCCAAAATTTGCGATAATGAATCCCGAACTGACGTTTACGTTGCCTGCATATCAAACCGCTTGCGGCATTGCCGACATGATGGCGCATATAATGGAACGTTACTTCACAAATACTCCTGAAGTGGAAATCACCGACCGTGTATCGGAAGGAGTGCTGAAAGCCATTATCACTGAGGCTCCGCGAGTGATGTCAGAGCCTGAAAACTATGATGCGCGTGCCAATATTATGTGGTGTGGCACATTGGCTCACAATGGTGTGTGTGGAACTGGCCGACAGGAAGATTGGGTGTCGCACTTTATAGAACATGAATTGAGTGCAGTCTATGGGGTCACTCACGGAGCCGGTCTTGCCGTAGTTTTCCCGGCGTGGCTCACTTATGCCGCCAAGACAAATCCCGGCAAGATAGCTCAATTTGCACGCCGCGTGTGGGACGTTGACGAAACCGACGACAGCCGGGCTGCAATCGAAGGCATCAGCCGCCTCAAGAAATTCTACAAATCAATTGGTCTGCCCGTCACTTTAGGCGAACTGGGTATCGACAACCCCGATTTTGATTTGCTGGTCAAGAAACTCCACGAGAATAAGGGCGAAGTAATAGGCGGCTATTGCAAACTCACCCCAAAAGATACCGCCGAAATATATCGTTTGGCAAATTAATCTCTTTAACGTCATGATTATAAAGCGATATACCCCTGCGTTAAAAGAGCAATGGGATTCTTTTGTCAGGAAGTCAAAAAACGGTACGTTTCTGCTATTGCGTGATTACATGGATTATCACAGCGACAGATTTACCGACTATTCACTGATGCTCCTTGATGATAATGATAGTATCGTGGCATTGTTGCCGGCAAACAGAGCCAACGATGTTGTAAAATCGCATGGCGGATTGACTTATGGCGGGCTTATTTTGAGTGACACGACATCGGCATCTGACACATTGGAATGGTTTCCCGGGATATTAGACTATCTTAAAAACGACGGTGTAAAAAATCTACAATACAAACCTATCCCCCACATATACCACAAACACCCTGCTGAAGAAGATTTATATGCCTTGTTTAGAGTTGGTGCCAATTTATCGGTCAGAAACCTGGCAACGGTAATAGACATGTGCCATCCAATCGGCTCAAGCCGATTGGGCAAACGGGCAAAAAAGCGTCAACGCAATGCCGGTATAATTATCGAGCAAACCGATTGTGCCGATTCTTTTTGGAATATCATAGTTGAAGATAGGCAGGCAAGACACAACGCGACACCTGTACATACCAAAGATGAGATAAATTATCTTCAAAGCAAATTCCCGAATGAAATATTATTTTTTGTCGCAAAAAGAGACGGCGAAACGCTTGCCGGAGCAGTAATATTCTATACGGGTAAAGTCATTCACTTGCAATATGCCGCTGCAACCGATGCAGGGAAAGAATTATACGCTACCGACATCATTTATCATGATATTATATTCAATAGGTTGACCGATGCTGAGTATTTTGATTTTGGCACGTCAAACGAAGCAAACGGGCAATATCTTAACCCGGGTATGATTGCCCATAAAGAATAATTTGGCGGGCGTTCAATTGTGTATGACACCTACGAAATAAATATATAGCATCAACAGAGGTCGCCTTTTCCCTCTCTGACGACCTCGGGAGCAGAACTGTCGATACAATCCACTACGGTTGACGGCGTTAAATCTCCGGTTCCGCCATCGATGATGAGTTCTGCCACATCGTTGTATCTCATTGCTATAAACTCAGGTTCGCGACCTTCGTCGGGCAAGTCCTCGTTCCATTCGACTGAGGTTGTCAACACCGGATTGCCCAAGCGGGCGGCAAGTTCTCTTGCGATTGTGTTATCAGGAATGCGCACTCCCACGGTCTTGCGCCCTTTAAACACTTTTGGCAAAGTTGTCGATGCCGGCAAAATAAATGTAAACGCCCCGGGCAGATTTCGTTTCAACAGCTGAAAAGCGCGATTGTCAATGCGTGCATATTCGGCAGCTTGGGAAATGTCATGGCATATTATCGACAGATGCGTTTTCTGGGGATTAATCTCTTTTATGCGGCATATTCGCTCTATCGCACCATTGTTTAGCGCATCGCAACCGAGCGCATACAATGTGTCGGTCGGATAAATTATCAGTCCGCCGCTACGCAATGTCTCAATCGCAATGTCCATATATCGCTCATTGATATTGGACTCATACATCTTCAATATCTTCATGGGTGGTAGTGTTTTGTCGTTATGTTTGTTGCGGAGCAATATTTTTCAAGCAAACTGCATGAGAGATTAACAGTGTCTTCAATAGGCAATTCCACTCCATAAATGTTTATGCACATCAGCAGGCGTCGAGTGTCAAGAGAGAGTTTGGTGCGCTCCTCGTCACTTGTGGGAGTCCCTATGCCGCCAATCTTGTCGCGATATACAGGCAACGACTCGATGTTGAGCGCCCCGCGTCCTATCGCGTTAAACTCCTCGCCTTCATGCCCTGCGCCCAGACATAACGTGTCACCCTCTATTTTGTCGGCATCAAAACCGCCGATTGAATACCCCGAACGCATGGAAATGAGATTGATTATATCAACCAATGTATTGATGCGGTACAGCTCCATTCCTTTCACCGCACGGCGGCACAATGCCTCGCACGACGGACGATACCTGTTTGGCTCTTTCCCCAATGCCTTATAAGCAGCACGGGTTGCGGCTATCGCAGGACGCTTGTTTATATCCGGCATTTGGTAATTGCTTGCTATGCGGGTTGCCTCAGCCGCCAATTCATTCCAAAACTCGTCAGGCGTATCCCGGTTAATCACATCGGCTTCTATCGTGACCACCTCCAATTGCGGAGCGGCATTTCTAATAATATCTTCTATGATTATGTTCATCGCGCGAGATTATCTGTTGTTATGTTTCACAAATTTAAACAAGATATTTCACAACTGCAATAAAAAATGAGGTGTCTCACGACACCTCATTTCCTTTAAACCTTTATCTTAATCTAATACTATGAAAAACACA
>CAZBUT010000123.1:0-5453 GCA_964495165.1 uncultured Muribaculaceae bacterium
CCGGGGGTATTGGGATTAAACAATATTTCGCTAAGCAAATAATCATCTTCCGACATCAGTCCATGAGCGATAGCCATGTGGCGTTTAAACGTTGTACCCGGTGCATCTTGATGTTTCATGATTCCGGCAAAAACAAGTGTCGACGCAAAAGGTATCGACAATGAATAAGCTATTGTCTCGTCATGTTCTTTAAATGTATATTCCTCGATGTGCAAATGCAATTCACTATAAAGATCCTTAAAGAATACTTTTCCGAGATGATCACTTTCAGATATGATAATAGCATTTTCACTGCTCAGGTTGCTTAAAGAGGCGAATGTCGGACCAAACATCGGGTGGGTGCTCACAAATGGGTGACCACACTGTGCATAAAACTCAGGTAACCCCGTCTTTACCGAAGCAATATCCGACAATATACAATTGGCAGGCAAGTGCGGCAACACGGTATTGAAAGCATCTATCGTATATTTTACCGTGGCTGCATTTACAACCAAATCGGGAGCAAAGCCGTCAATTTCATCAAGAGATGTAAACCGTTGAGTGTTAAACGTAAATCTGAGACGTTGCGGATCGGTATCATACATTGCGAGCTCGTGTTTAAAAGACAAGATGTCACAAAAGAACGAGCCCATTTTACCGGCACCTATTATTAAAATCTTCATGCTACACAATTTATTTAAATTGCACGATCATTCAACACTTCTATCTGTTGTCGCACCGACTCTTCATGTATTGCCGACAATACTGTTTTCATAAAATCGCCACTCATGCCCATGTCTTGTGCAAGTTTTACACGTGATTGCATAATATCATCATAGCGTCCGGCCTGCAATACCGGCATACGATGCTCCTTCTTGTATTGACCGATTTCACGCGATACCCTCATACGTTTATTTAAAATTTCGAGTAATTCATTGTCGATAGTATCTATCTGTTGACGAAGCAGCGTAAGGCTTTCAGTTGATTGAGATGAATCTCGGAGAACAAGAGTATTTAATATGAAATTCAATACTTCAGGAGTGATTTGCTGGCTCTTGTCACTCCACGCACAATCGGGATCGCAATGACTCTCAATAATCAAACCGTTGAAGCCCATATCAAGTGCCTGCTGTGACAGAGAAGCTACAAGTTCGCGTTTACCACCGATGTGACTTGGGTCACAAATGATTGGAAGTTCAGGCATACGGCGACGCAATTCAATGGGGATATGCCATTGCGGAAGATTGCGATACAAATGTTTTCCATAGGCGCTGAACCCACGATGTATAGCTCCTATACGACGGATTCCGGCATTGTATATACGTTGCATAGCACCTATCCACAATTCGAGGTCGGGATTTACAGGATTTTTCACAAGCACAGGAACATCTGCTTTAGCGTCTTGAAGTGCATCGGCAATCTCTTGCATCGCAAATGGATTGGCCGATGTGCGAGCACCTATCCACAGAATATCAACTCCCGCCTTCAGTGCTTCTTCAACATGCTGTTTGGTTGCAACTTCAGTGCTGGTGTACATACCAGTTTCTTCCTTTACTCGTTTAAGCCAAGCAAGGCCTTCTACGCCAATACCTTCAAAGCCACCCGGTTTTGTGCGAGGTTTCCATATTCCCGCACGGAATATTTTCACGCCATTGTGGGCAAGTTCGCGCGCTGTTGCCAATACTTGTTCTTCTGTTTCTGCACTACATGGACCGGCTATAATAAGCGGTTTCTTTGAATCGATGCCCTCTAAGGCAATAGGTTGTAAATCTTTCATATTCTTGTTTTTTTATTTATTATTCATTTGTTTAATACGCTCTAATGCCCGACTCATATTTTCCTCCGTTGCACATAACGATATTCTTATATATCGATTGCCATTGCTACCGAAAATAAATCCGGGGGTTATAAACACTCGTGCATCATACAGCACTTTATCGGCCAAAGCCTCACTTGATTCGATATTTTCAGGAATCCGTCCCCAAAGGAACAATCCTTTTTGAGTACAGTCAAATTCACAACCAAGTTCAGTCATGATCTCCTCAGCAACTCTGCGACGAGAAGCATAAACGTCATTGAGTGTTTTATACCAATCGGCTCCTACCTGCAACCCTTTAACCGCGGCAAGCATTACGGGTCGGAATTGTCCTGAATCGATATTTGATTTCACTTTTAAAATCCACTCTATAAATTTTGGATTTGACGCCAACATGGCAACGCGCCAACCTGCCATATTATGAGATTTGCTCATCGAGTTCATCTCAATGGCAATATCTTTAGCACCATCAACCTGTAGCAGGCTCAATGGCTTGTCATTCAAGATAAAACTATAGGGATTATCATGGGCTATCACGATATTATGACGACGTCCGAAATCTACTATTTTCTTAAATAATTCTATCGATGCAGGAGCTCCAGTCGGCATGTGGGGATAGTTTATCCACATAAGTTTTATCTTATCCAACGGCAATTTTTCAAGAGCATCAAAATCAGGTTGCCAACCGTTTTCTTCAATCAAATCATAGTTATATATCTCAGCTTGAACCAACCGGCTTACCGATGTATATGTCGGATATCCGGGATTGGGAACAAGTACACCGTCGCCTGGATTCAAAAACGCAAGTGATACATGCAATATACCCTCTTTTGAGCCAATCAACGGTTGAATCTCATTGGCGGGGTTAAGTTCAACGCCATACCAACGATGATACCACTCGGCAAATGCCTGTCTTAGTTCAGGAATGCCGACATAAGGCTGATAACTATGATTGCCGGATTTGCGAGCCTCGTCACACAACGTTTTTATAACTTCATCGTCAGGCATACGGTCAGGACCTCCGATACCAAGAGAAACTATGTCGGCACCTTGCGCATTGAGCAGAGCAACCTCTTTAAGTTTCTTTGAAAAATAATATTCTTGGATTTCCGATACACGCGCAGCCGGCGTGATTTGCAATTCATTATATTTCATATGTACATTCTTTATATTCACCAAGTATTCTGAAGTCATTCATCAATGGTCTCACCGCATCGATCGATTGACGATAACGCACATAACTGTCAAATGTCAAATCTACATAAAAACGGTATTCCCATTCTCGACCTATAATGGGCAGAGATTGTATTTTCGACAAATTAATATCATAAAAAGAAAAAATAGTTAATACTTTTGATAACGCACCATGAGTATGTGGCAACGTGAAGACGATAGAAGATTTGTTTATATCGCGCTCATCGGCTTTCAATTCCGATGCCAATAAAGGATCTGCAATAATGAGGAAACGTGTAAAATTGCGCTTATTGGTTTCAATTCCTCTTTCTAAAATATTCAATCCATATAGATTGGCAGCATACTCCCCACACACGGCTGCATGTCCGACAAGATTTTGCTCAGCGATCTCCTTGGCACTGCCTGCCGTGTCAAATTTCTCTATCATTTTCAGATTGGGGTGACGACGTAGATATTGCTCACACTGCATCAATGCAATCGGATGTGAATTTGCCTCAACAAGTTGATCAATTGTTTGCCCTGGAAGCGCAGCTAACACCTGAGATATGCGCAACTTTTGTTCTCCTATCACTTGCAGATTGCTCATTCTCAACAATTCGTGATTTTGGAGCAAGCTGCCTGCAATCGTATTCTCTATTGCGACAATGCCCAGCAAAGACGCATCGCAGGCAAGAGATTCAAACATCTCCGGAAAAGTATCACAGGGGATAGTTTCAATATCTTCTCCATTGAAGTATTCTCTCGCTGCAGCATCGTGGAAACAACCCGCCACGCCTTGTATAGTCACTCGTTTTTTCATCTACATTTATTATAATAAAAAATCCCGCTTTATATACGGGATTTATATTTGCAATTAATCATTTATCACTTTTAGGTTACGCAATTAAAATCCCGTTTCTATTCTTTGCAAAATAAAAATAAAAGAAAAAATAATATGCGTAAAATCGAGTCATAACCTTGTTTACGTTTGTGATGCAAATGTAAGCATTAGTTTTTAATTAGCAATAAAAAATCGCAATAAAATAACATTCCGCAACAATTTTCCCAATTTAGTAATCTAAACGTATTGAGGTTCTGCGACAAATGGCATTTCCAAAGATTACTTAATAAAAAGATGCCGGCTGAAACAGCCGGCATCTTAACAAACTAACTAATTTATGAAATAAATTATTCTGCAGAGAATATTACTACACGGTTCCAATTGTTTTCGTCATAAACTTGGCTGTCGCTACCTTCTGCAACTACTGTCAAGCGGTCAGCAGCAATACCATATTTGTCTACGAGAAGATTGTAAACGTTTTGTGCACGTTTTTCTGAAAGGCTCATGTTGTATGAGCTTGAACCTGTGTTCTTATCAGCATAACCTTTAACAACAACTTTTGCATTGGGGTTTTCATTCATCCACTTAGCAATGTTATATACATTGATCATTTGTGAATTACGAACTTTAGCTGAGTTAAGTGTAAATTGAACATTTGACATCAAAGGAGTAGCTTGTGCTTCAGGACATTCAGGATATTTAACTTCTGGGCAAGGAAGTTGTGCTTCAGCAGCTGCAAGACGATTGTTGCAGTTTGCCAATGCTCCACGAAGGTCATTTACTTGATTGTTAAGAGCGTCGATTTGAGCGAGGTAAGTGCAAGGATCAACAGTGTTGAAGTTCTTTTCGCCAAAACGGAAAGTGAAACCACCAAGAGCAGTTACATTAACATCAACAGGCTCGCCATAAGCAGTGTTGTTGAAGTTGTCACCATACATTTGAGCACGACCTTCTACAAAGAAATCAACGCATTTGCCAAGACGGAAACGGAATTGAAGACCGGCAGAAACCGGAAGAGTCCATGAGTTAGATTTAATTTTACCGTCGTTGTCTACAACTGCAGATGCACCATTAGAGAAATCCCAGCAGAAAGTTCCTCCAAGACCTACGAAAGGAACGATGCTAAATACGCGGTCGTTTTTAACTCCAAAAGAATTAAACATATCCCACATCAAATCAAAGTTGAGATTTGCATATTTTGCTTTGTTGAATACGTTGTTGTCCCAATGATAAGCACCACCCAAAGCGCTAAGACGCCATCCTAAATAAGGAGTCATCCATTTACCAACTGCAAGGTTATAAGCTGCTGTAAGGTGAGTTTTCTCATCGCCATTAGCAAGATAGCTTTCTACAAATGGAGCATTAATACCTGCACCAACTTGAATATACCAGTTGCCAGATGACAAATCATAATAATCTTTGCACGGAGTAAGTTCAGCAACTGTAACGTCTTCTTCTACGACAACTGCTTCTTGTGCATTTACATCATTTGCTGCGAAAAGCATTCCGCCAAATGCAGCAACTGCTAAAAAGATACTTTTTTTCATTACTGTAAATTTAAATTAAACAAATTATATTTATCTATTTCTTTTATATACACAGCCGAATTCAAAATTACATTATTAAAACACCGCTGAATGCTCT
>CAZBUT010000124.1:0-5446 GCA_964495165.1 uncultured Muribaculaceae bacterium
ATGATTAAAATTACACTTGAAAAGGTTATAAGCGAAGATCTGGCAGAGATATGGAGCGTCCTCGAAAGTGATGAGAAACGTCTCGTCATTGATAACTTTGTTATTCATAACTTCAAGAAAAACCAAATAATATATGCCGAAGGAGAAGCGCCCGAATACCTGTGGTGTCTCATCAAGGGTAAGGTAAAGAAATTTAAAGACGGTATTGGCGGGCGCCAACAGATATTACGCCTGCACCGCCCTATTCAATATTTTGGCTATCGGGCATATTTTGCAAATGAACCTTACGTTTCAAGCGCAGCTGCATTTGAGGCATCGACACTTGGCGCAGTACCGATGAAATTAGTAGAAGAACTCATTCATAAAAATCAGAAATTGGCTTGGTTTTTTATTCGTGAGTTGTCGCGCAATCTTGGCGGTTCAGATACCAAAATTGTCAATTTGACTCAAAAACATATCCGTGGACGTTTGGCAGAGGCATTAATTGTACTCAAAGATAATTACGGATATGAAGATGACAATTCTACGTTGCGGATTTATATGGCTCGCGAGGATTTGGCCAATTTGTCAAATATGACAACTTCAAATGCTATACGCACTCTCACAAGTTTTGTAAGTGAGAAGATAATTACGGTTGACGGTCGCCGCATCAAAATTATTAATGAGCCGATGTTGCGTAAAATCAGCAAATTCGGATGATATAGACCTAAACCTAAACCTAAACACCTATTCCGCTTCCCAAAACGAGTATTCTAAAATCTCAATATTTTATACGTTTGATTTTTCCCGATTGTGTGCGTTGGAATTTTTCTACGCATATAATTCTTTTGGGTATGTGATAGCGATTGTCAAGTTTGCTTTTGATTTTTTCATGCAGAGTTGATGTATCATATTGTTCGCTTTCTATATATAGAGTCACTGCTTCTCCCCATTTGGCGTCGGGAGTGCCTGTTATATAAAAAGGTAAATCTATCAAATACTGCAATTTGCGTTCAATATCTTCCGGAAAAACTTTAATGCCACCTGTATTTATAACGTTATCATGTCGTCCCACCCATTTAAATTTTGTGTGGTCACATAGGTCTACAATATCGTTTGTCGTAATTGTGTCGAAAGTAAACTGTGTAGCGTTTATAACAAGGCAATTCCGGTTATCAATATCGAATGTGATACCTGGTAATGCTTCATAAAAGTCTGTGCCTATATGTCGCAACGCAACATGGCTGCATGTTTCAGTCATGCCGTATGTAGCATAGGCATTGATGCCTGACGATATAAGCTTTTCTTCGCGGTCGGCAGTAATAACCCCTCCTCCTATTAAGACGTTGCGGATATTGTGTAAAAATTGAGAATGGAGCAACGCATTAATTTGTGAAGGAACAATAGGTATAAGATCAATAGAACCATAATCTTGATGTATTGGATCGTTGCTCGGACGTTCGACCCACAGTTCTCCGCCGGAAACCATTGCCCTGACAATCATCATTTTCCCGGCTATATAGTCGGCAGAGAGTGGCATTACCATGCGTGGAGAATTACCTATTCCAAGTTTTTTACATGTTGCAATAGCCGATTTCAGCAGGTCTTGTTTCATGAGCCTGATAGACTTGGGTTGCCCTGTTGAACCAGAGGTATGGGCTATGATATATTGCTCTTGATTTTGCCACTCGGCAATAAACTTCATGACCGGCTCATCGGCATTGTGTATTATGGCTCTATCCAATTCAATTGTGGAATATTCCATACAGCATGAGGATTATACCGTAATACATCATGTTCTTGTATTAGCGGTGATTCGATATTATTGGTGTACAGCTGCCCCGTCCCGAGCCCTTGAGGCATTGTGTTGTTGAGAGTCGCAACCCACTGTGCGATAGCGTTCAGTCCTACGTTTGATTCAAGTGCCGATGTCACCCACCAGCCGATGTTATGTTCGTTGGCGAGTTTAATCCATTCTTCAGAGCCGCTCAACCCACCGCATAAAGCCGGCTTGAGTATGATATATTGCGGCTTTATTTTTTCAAGTAACTCTCTTTTTGATTCTTGTGAATTTACACCTATCAACTCTTCGTCAAGAGCAATCGGAATGGGGCTGTTGGCACATATTTGTGCCATTTCTTCAAGCTGCCCTTGCTTTATGGGTTGCTCGATTGAATGTATTGAATATTTAGCAAGGGTATTTAGACGCGTTATCGCATTCTCGGGCTTGAATGCTCCATTTGCGTCTAAACGCAATTCAAGATCACTTGACGTGTAACGTGTGCGTATATGTTTAATCAAATCCAATTCCCGGTCAAAGTCGATACCGCCGACTTTGAGTTTGACGCATCTGAAGCCTGATTTTAATTTGTCGTCAATGCGTGCAAACATTTCGTCATACGACCCCATCCAAACCAATCCATTGATTGTAATTGAGTCTTTTCCCTCAACCCACGCTGTGGGGTAAATAATGCGCCTGCCTCCGTTATGCAAATCTTTCAATGCTGTTTCAACTCCAAATCTAATTGAGCTGAACTCTTTCAAGGTCTTTGTGTCAAGATTGCTTATTGTCCTGCATACTTCACGCAAAACTTGTTCATATTGCGGTACATCATCGGCGCTTAAACCACGAAACAAGGCACACTCCCCTATTCCATAAATATTGGGGCGGGTTTCGTTCCAAATCTTTATGAAATATGTCTCCTTGTCAAGCATCACTGCGCGCGATGTCGTGGCAGGACGGTTGAATTGCAAGATATAGCGGCAGAATGCGGCTTTCATGTTACCCGGGAAATTTAGGGAATTTTCTGAAATTGGGATCACGTTTTTCCAAGAACGCATTTTTGCCTTCTTGAGCTTCCTCCATGAGATAATACATAAGAGTCGCATCTCCTGCAAATTCCATCATGCCGCGCTGTCCGTCAAGTTCGGCATTGAGAGCCCGTTTTATCATTCGTATTGCCATCGGGCTTCGTTGCAAGATTGTTTTACACCATTCGACAGTTTCGTCTTCAAGTCGCTCAAATGGCACTACCTTGTTTACCATGCCCATATCTTCTGCTTCTTTGGCTGTATATTGTCGGCACAGAAACCATATTTCACGTGCTTTTTTCTGCCCTACACAGCGGGCAAGATATGATGAGCCAAAACCGGCATCAAAACTGCCTACCTTAGGGCCTGTTTGACCAAACTTGGCATTTTCTGAAGCAATAGTGAGATCGCATACTACATGCAATACATGCCCTCCGCCTATAGCATATCCGTTGACCATAGCGATTACAGGTTTGGGTATTGAGCGTATGGCTTTATGCAAATCGAGTACATTAAGACGTGGTACACCGTTTTCGTCGATATAGCCTCCCACTCCCTTAACTTTTTGGTCTCCGCCTGAGCAGAATGCTTTGTCGCCGATGCCGGTGAGTATAATGACGCCTATGTCGTTGCATTCGCGACAATATGCCATTGCATCAAGCATTTCGCTGTTGGTTAACGGACGGAATGCATTATATACCTGTGGGCGGTTGATTGTGATTTTCGCAATACCTTCATAATATTCAAAAAGTATATCTTCATACTTCTTGATTGTTGTCCATTCTCTATTGCTCATAATTTTATGTAGTTATGCTTTTAGTGTTTAAAATATCCTTTTAATATCTCTGCACTTTCAATTGCAGGGGTGTTAACTCTCAATATTGCCGGTTTTGAATCCTCCGAAATGAATGCAGTCAGTGTTTCCTTTAGCTCCGTTGCACTTGATGCGTCGAAGAATCTGAATCCTAATCCATCGGCAAGTTCCTTTATCGGGAATCTCGGTGATGCGACAAAATATTCTTCAAGTTCAGGCAGTTGTGAGGTGGATTGTATGAAACGGAAAATTCCTCCTCCATTATTGTTTATTATAATCATTTTGAATCGAGGTGTGATGCATGTAGATGCAAGTGCTCCCATGTCATATTGTGCGCTCATGTCGCCTGTGATAAGCAATGTCGTTTCGGTAGACACGGTCGAGGCACCGATGGCTGTCGATGTGCAACCGTCGATTCCGCTTACGCCTCGGTTGCAGTCATTGCGGTTAAATCGGCTTGTGTCAAACAGTTGGGCATATCTTATTGCTGTCCCGTTTGAAAAATGAAGATTCCACTGTTTGGGGATAGTATTTATGATAATGTCAAAAGCTTTTAGATCACTCCAGGCGACTTTTTCTACATATTTATCGTGCATTGTCATTGCGTTGGCCGCAATGGTATGCCAACGCAATGCATACTCTCTGTCGGCAGAGTTTTCTAATGTAGTTGATAATTGCTTGAAAAAGTCTTTAGGAGCAATCTCAATGCGCTTGGTCAATGCCATAAAGCAATCTATTGTCGTGTCAGAGATTCCAATGTGCCAATGTTCTGCCGGTTTTGACTGTCGCATGTATTGCTTGATATGTCGGGATATGAGTGCACCGCCCAATGTTATGACTACATCCGGTGTCATGGCTTTGCGCTCATTGGGCGTCATGACGTTTAGTGTGCGGTCTATCGATGATATAAAATATTCCGATTTCAGATTGGATATGCTTTCGGTCATAACTGCAATTCCGCTGTCTTTGGCGAGATGTTGCAATGTGGTGTTTAAATCATTGTCAGGAGCATTAAATCCGGCAATTATCAACACCTTTTTGCCGTATAGCATATTGCACAATGAACTGATGCGTTCATTGGAGATAGTATTACACGATGAAACCAAATCGATCTGCCGCTCTGCAAGAACGGGTCGTTCTGTCATTTTATTCAAAGGCTCATCAAGTTGCACATTGATATGAACAGGAGCAGGTCGATTGGATACAGCCGATAGCAAAGCATCATTCACAATGCGGTTAATGTACCACCGCGTTGTTTCGTCGGGACATTGCGCCGGAATATTGTAGCTGCGTTTTACATAGTTTGCAAGAGCTTCATATTGGCGTATGGTTTGACTGTCATCTTGATCGATCCACTCTGTCGGGCGGTCGGCCGAAATTACAACCAAAGGCAATTGTCGGTAATATGCCTCAGCAATCGCCGGTGCATAGTTTAGCAACGCCGAACCGGAAGTGCATACCAATGCAACAGGCAACGATGATGCAGCGGCAATACCTAAAGCGATAAATGCCGCGCTACGCTCGTCTATAACTACGGTCTTCTTGATCTCATTGCAACGGGCAAGAGCTACGACCAATGGCGCATTGCGAGAACCCGGAGAGATAATTGCATGACGCACACCATGCTGTAGAAGCAACTGGCTGATTATAATACAAGAGTCTTTGTCGGTCGTTTCCATGTTTTTTGTAATGATTTACAAAAATACTCAATATCTCCCGAAAAATCTACGAAGCTGTTTTAAATTTAGTAAAATGTAAAAAATAACCTGCATCACTTTAAGCATATGATCAAGCGACCATCAAATGATGGTTTTGTCCTCTGAAATCAGAGTCAAAAGGCAC
>CAZBUT010000125.1:0-5414 GCA_964495165.1 uncultured Muribaculaceae bacterium
TTTCTCCCAACAAAATATGGTATGAAGATACCTATAATATATATCTATATCAGAATGATTTCCCGGTAAGTAAACTTGTGTTTGATATTAATGGCAGAAGCAAAAAGGTGTTGAAATGTAAAACAATTATGCTCCCGGTTGATTCTGATGAAGTCTTTCTTGCCGCGAAACTATTAAGCAAAGACGCATGGACCGAAAAACTATCTAATGTGCCCCGCTTTACCGATGCTCGCTGCAAATTGGTGACATTGTTGAAAAAATGGGAACTTGACCGTATGCGTTATAAACGCACCCGACATGAGTCACAGTCATTTGGCGGGCATATCGCAGTTATAGGAGCTGAAGGTTGTGTCGATGCTGTTTTTACGATTCATGATCTGATCGGTTCGGGTGGCTATGTGTATGGTGCTGATTGCACACAATTGGTCGAACGCAGTAATAATGGCACTGTATTGGGCAATAAATTGGACGAATGTTTGTCAGACAATAATATAATATATTTTTATAATATCGATGTCTATCTGAATCCTGACGGAATCGAGCCTTTGAAAAAAATCGCTGATGCCGCGATCAATCAGTCAAGGCGATTATATTTGTCATTTTCTTCATATAGCGAGTTTGAACAGTTGGTCTCAATGGAACCACGTTTTGCAAAACTTTGTCCGGAAAGCAATCGCATCAGTTTTGGCGAGATGACAATGAATGATTATATGAATGTTGTGTTAGCTCATATTCATAAAGACGGATATTCTTTAGGTCAAGTGGCTACGCGCAAGCTATATGATCTATTGTGCAAGGCTTACAAGAATGGAGACTTGTATCATTTGTCAAATGATGAATTGTTTGAAATAGTGGATAAACATATTATTGCCAATCAGAACAAACGTATCTATTCAAATGCCGCTGCCATGTATGGCGATGGCGATATCGATATGTCGTTGATAAGTGAAACTGATATTGACGATTGTTTTGCCGGATTGCACTCATGTGGCGGTTTTGAAGAGGCAATGGCTGAAATCAATGAAATGGTGGGACTTGACGATTTAAAGAAGAGATTGACCGACCATTTTAATATGCTTCAACTGCGCAAATTGCGCAGTGATATGGGGCTTTCGGTACAGGAGATAGCTGCCAATCACATGTTGTTTATGGGAAATCCTGGAACAGGAAAAACCACGGTGGCTCGTTTAATGGGAAAAGTGTGTCGCGCTTTAGGCATATTGTCAAAAGGAGATGTGGTTGTAACCGACAGGGCGCATATCGTGGGTCAGTTTATTGGCGATACCGAACGCAATATGTTGACAATCATTAATCAGGCGCGTGGCAATGTCTTGTTTATTGATGAGGCTTATTCTTTAGCTCCCGACAATAATCCGCGAGACTTTGGTTTTCGTGCACTTGATGTGTTGTTGCCTATACTATCACAGAAAAATCCCGATATGGTGGTGATTTTTGCGGGTTATGAAAATGACATACAACACATGCTTCAATGTAACCAAGGATTGTCAGGACGTTTCCCGCATCATTTTGTGTTTGCCGATTACTCTGAATCAGAATTGATTGAAATAGGGGAGAAGTATATAACAAAATATGGTTACGTTATGGAGGTGGAGGCTCGTGAAGTTTTCGCTAAATCAATTTCAGGCGTATATGCCACAAAGCAACGTTCATTTAGTAATGCACGTTGGATAGAACAATTTGTCGATATGGGCATATTGCCGTCAATGGCGGCCCGTTTGAGCAAAATCTGCTCAGGATCAAAACTTACGCGGGAGCAATTGTCAACAATTGAATCGACCGATGTGAAAAATGCGTTAACTCGCGTAATGGCAAATCAAAAGCCCTCCCGCAGGGCGGTGGGCTTTTGAACTATAGATTACGATGATAAAGTTTTATTTGTTTTCGGTCGCTAATTGTTCATTGAGCAGGGTGTTGAATTTTTTTGCTTCATCAGTGCTTCTTTCTAATGAGTATCGTTCATATACCATACCGGTAATTCGTGCCACTTCATCTACTTGCGCTTGCTCGCCCGATGAGGTGGCTTTTCTCATTAATTCGCTATATTTTGTTGCGTCTTCTTCCGGTGTTGATAACGCAATTGAATAATAGTCAAACGTGTTTTTCAGCAATTGAGATGCTTCGGCGTCAGAGCTCAAGCCCTTCTGTATCTCTTCGGCTTGCATCGATAAAGAAGTACGGGTCGCATATTCATTTGTTTGGCTGTACTCATATCCCAGCATTGCACATGTTGCAGTCAAGTCATAAAGTGTTGCGTAGCGTGATGCTTCATCGGCACTGCGTTCTATGGCATATATGTTTTTGACGGTTTGGGCTATGTCGGTAGCATCTTCTATTGCGATAGAGTCTCCGGTCCTATAAGCATTCATTAAGGCTCGCGTATATCGCTTAGCATCAATTTCGGGCTTGTCTATAGGAATATTGACATTGTTAAATGCATTGGTTAAAATGTCAACTTGTGCTTGCTTTTTTAATGTAGTGAGTATTTCGTTAAACTGAAGCAGTGCGTCATTTTGCAAGTCGGCATCATTATTTTTTGTTGCCATATAATAGGCTCTGCCTATGCGGGCACCTTCGCGAGCCAATTGTTCGTCGCTAAGGGCTTGTGCGTGAGATAAACTGAAATTGCCGCTTATCAATGTAGCGGCTAAGATTGTTTTCAATATTAATCTGTTCATAGTTATTATGTTTATGCGTTTGATGCTCTAAATTCTCTTGGCGACATACCTGTGAGTCGTTTGAAGTATTTCCCGAAAAATGATTGGTCGGAAAAACTGAGTGAAGAGCTGATTTCTTGTATCGAGCGCGTCGTATTGCGAAGCTGCATTTTGGCTTCAAGAATTACATAGGAGTCAATCCATTGTCCGGCAGTGCGTCCGCTTACAGATTTCACTACCGAAGACAGATGTTTTGCCGATACGCACAGTTTGTTGGCATAGAAAATGACATCACGGTGTTTGTTGAAATTCTTTTCAACCAATGAAATAAACTGATAAAGGAGTTCGTCTTTGCGTTTTGATGATGTCTCGTCCGATTGCATTCGGGCGGTGTACAACCCAAGGGTCTCATAAAATATTGCTTCACCAAGGGCTTGTATCACTTTTTCTTTGTAGGGGTAGTCCTCTCCGTGGATTTTCTCTTGCAAAAGATGATGCAATCGTTGTTGGGATATTAATTCACGGTCGGAAAGTCTTAAAATCGAGTTGTTGTGGAAATGTTGAACGCAAGGCTGTAGCTTAGACAATGATGGCAATGCTCCATTGAGCGCCTTGAGTGTTACCAAAATGAAAAATCCTTTAAAGTCGCTGCTTGCCGAATAGTCGTTGATTACATGTCCAGGCCGCAGGACCATTAGCGCTCGATCGGGAATGACATGATGTATTAAGTCAACAGTCAATTTTAAAGAACCTCTGAGACAGACAATCGATAAAAGAAAGTCGGTTTTTAGCGGGAATTTAAGATTGGCGATTGCCTCGATGTTGTCAAACACAACGATACTGCGACCCGATTGTGGGCTACCTTCGGCCTGAGAAATTTCTTTGGTCGTCCAGGATTTTGGTGAAATATCCATATCTGTTTAAAACTCAAATGCAAAGATAATACATGAGACTTTTATAAAAAAACCGTGTGAGGTAAAATTTTTTCGTAAATTTGTCAACAAGAATGAATATTACGTTTTTTAAGGTTAAAATGAGGAAGTTTGCAGTAATTATATTAGCCGTATTGGCGTGTAGCATAAATGTGTGGTCGCTTGCTGTTACCGATAAACAGGTATCGGCGGTATTGAAACGTCTTGATGCAGAATTGACGCAGCGTGAAAAATATATTGATGCACGTCAGTCTCGCATCGATTCGTTGCACACGTTATATGCATTGGATCTTGAGGGCGACAGTGCCTGGCTCGCGTCCACAATGCGCCTTGCCGATGAGTACACAGCATTTAATACCGATTCGGCATTGTATTACTACTCAAAAGGTTATGACCGCGCGGCAACAGAACGGCATGATTCTATCGCTTTGGCATTTAAATTGCAACGGGCAACATATTTGCCGCTTGTAGGCTTTATGCAAGATGCCGTGAATGAATATGAGTCAATAAATCCCGATATGGTGCCTGGCGGACTTCAAGAATTGTATTTTGATGCAGGGCGTCAGATGTATTCCTATATAGCCGCGTTTTACATCAATTATCCTCAGGTTTATGCTTGGTGGAGTGGTAAATCATTGGATAAACAACTCCAACTGATTGAACTGTTGGAAAAAAAATCGCCCAAATATAAGTTGAATATGGGGGAGTATTATTTTTCACGGCACGAATATTCAAAGGCCAGAGCGACACTCATGGAATTGTTGACTCTTGTTCCCGAGGAGAGTAACATGTATGCACGTGCGGCACACAAGATTGCTGAGATTGCTTTAGCCCGAGGTGAACATAATGAATATGTTTATTATCTGACGTTATCGGCGATAGCCGATATAAAATCGGCAACGCTTGAAGTAATGTCGCTGCAGGAACTGGGCGAATTACTGTTTAGGCAAGGTCAGGTAGAGCGTGCTCATAATTATCTGTCGATTGCACTTGCCAATGCGGTGAAATGCCATGCAATGATGCGCATGTTGCAATCGTCGGAAGCAATGCCTATTATAGAGTCGGCACATAAAGTCGAACTTGAAGCCTGGGAAAATCGCATGTACGCTTTTATGGGCGGTTTGGCACTGCTGCTTGTGCTGCTTGTGGTCTTGTTGATGTTTTTGAGGCGGGAAATGCGTCGTATGAAACTATTACAGCAACATTTGGAAGAGGCAAATCATACAAAAGAGGTGTATATATCACAGTTTTTGAATCTATGTTCAATATATATGGACAAATTGCAACAGTTTAGCAAATTGGTTAACCGCAAGATTTCAGCGGGAAATGTAGATGATTTATACAAGATTACGAAATCGGGCAAGTTTGTTGAAGAGCAGAGCAAAGATTTTTATGAAGTGTTTGACAATGCATTCTTGCATATATATCCTACATTTGTAGAGTCGGTTAACAAATTGTTGCGCCCCGGCGAGCAGATAAATCTACAGGAGAGCGAGTTGTTGAATACCGATTTGCGCTTATTGGCGTTTATGCGCCTTGGCATAGAAGAAAGCACCCGCATTGCTCAGATTTTGAATTACTCGGTAAATACGGTTTATGCCTATCGCAATAAACTTAAAAACAGGGCAATAAACAGAGAGACTTTTGAGGCCGACGTAATGAAAATAAGCTCAGTCTCATAAATAAGCAAGCGGCAATTCTTTCCCATCAGATACCACAAATGAGAGTTTGTCATGATTAAAAGATTATATATATGTATTATCTCTGGAAAAATCTAACGAATGAGGGAAAATAATGATGGCGGCAC